>CAZZGM010000374.1:0-2316 GCA_964653955.1 uncultured Bifidobacteriaceae bacterium
CCGCATCGGCATCAGCACGTAGAGCGCCGAGGCGTCCGCCGCGTCGCGCACGATGGTCGGCGCGGACCCGTCGGAGAAGCAGAACTCCACCTCGCCGGCGATCTGGTCGGTGATGTCGTTGAGGTAGCGCGCCTGGAAGCCGATCTCGAGCGGGCTCGCCTCGTACTTCGCGCGGCCCTCGTCCAGCTCCTCGGTCGCGCTGCCCTGGTCGGGGGAGGCGGCCGAGAGCACCAGCAGGTCGTGGGGGAGTCCTCCCAGGCGGAATGTCGTGCGGCGCACTTCCCACCGGCCGGCGCCGCCGTCTGCCGTGGCAATGTCCACCACACGCGGTGCATCGCCAAACCACTCGGTCACGCCCAGTTCTTCGGCGGTGCGGCCGAGCATCTGTTCGACGGTGCGGTTCATCAGCCGTTCGCCCGTGCGGTTGGCAATGCGCAGGTGCTGCTCGGGATCGAAGGCAAACACGGCCACGTCAATCTGCTCCATTACGGTGCGGAGCAGGGCCGTGGCTTCGACCGCTCCCAGGCGCTGGTGGTGCAGCGTTTCGGCCAGGGCGTTCACTTCGGCCAGCGCGGCGCCAAACGGATCGGAGGGATCGGCCGTGCGGCCGCGGATGCTGAAGTCGTCCTCGCGCAGGGCGGCCAGCAGATTGGCCAGCGTCTGAAGTGGAACCACGATGCGCGCGCGCAGTGAGGCGGATGCACTGAGGAGTGCCAGCCCGATCAGCACCGTCAGCGTCCATTGCACTTTCGGGGTGTAGTCGCCGGTCCAGAGCAGTGCCAGCGCCACCACCACGGCCGGTGCGGCGCCGCCAAGCGCCAGGACGAGCACACGCTGGTCGATGGTGAAACGTGACATGGGCGGCGGTCGTGACGCGGGAAGACCAGCGCCGGGTCTTCCACGTCCGGAGGCTCTTATACCTTGTACCGCTCCAGCCGTCGATAGAGCGCGCTGCGCGAGAGCCCCAGCGCGCGTGCCGCCTGCGACACGTTGCCGTAGCGCGCCATGGCCTTCCTGATGAGAAACGCCTCGACGTCCTCGAGGCTCATGTCCTCGATGCGCGATGCCCCGCTGCCGTCCACGCGCAGGCCGAGATCCTGCGTGCGGATGGTGGTGCCGCCGGTCATGAGCACCGCCCGCTCGATGGCGTGATCGAGTTCGCGCACGTTGCCGGGCCAGCGATGGTCCAGTAACTGCTGCATGGCGGACGGGTCGAATCCCGACAGCGGCTTGCGATAACGCTGGGCGTGCTGGTGGAGGAAGTGCCGCGCCAGCAGGGGAATGTCCTCCCGCCGATCGCGCAGCGGCGGCAGGGGAATCTCGATGGTATTGAGGCGGAACAGCAGGTCCTGGCGAAACCGTCCCGCCGCCACTTCCGCGTTCAGATCGGCATTGGTCGCGGACACGAGCCGGACATCGGCCTTTCGTGTTTTCGACGATCCGAGACGTTCGAACTCGCCGGTTTCCAGCACGCGCAGCAGCTTCTGCTGCTGTGTCATGGGCACATTGGCGATTTCGTCCAGGAACAGCGTGCTGCCGTCGGCCAGTTCGAAACGGCCGACCCGATCGGCCTTGGCGTCGGTGAACGATCCCTTGATGTGGCCGAACAGTTCCGACTCGAACACGCCCTCGGCCATGCCGCCGGCGTTGACCGTCACCATCGGGCGCCCCGCACGGCTCGACACGGCATGCAGTGCCTGGGCCACGAGCGTCTTGCCCGTCCCGTTTTCGCCGGTCACCAGCACGTTGGCGTCTGACGGACCGACGCGCGCGATGATGTCGAGCACCGGGCGCATGGCCGCGGACTCGGCCAGGAACGGCGTGCGCCCATCGGCCTGCAGCGCCTGATTGGCCGCTTCGAGCTGCCGCCCTCGCCTGATGGCGCGGCCCAGCTCGGTCTGCGTGCGGACGATGGCCAGGAGACGTTCGTTGTCCCAGGGCTTCTGCACGAAGTCCCGCGCGCCCCGGCGCATGGCCTCCACGGCCACGTTCACCGTGCCCCAGGCGGTCATCACGACCACCGGCAGCGACTCGTCCGCGGTGTGGAGGCGCTGGAGCAGATCCAGGCCTTCTTCGCCGGACGTCGTGTCGCGCGCGTAGTTGAGGTCCATCAGGACCACGTCGTAGTCGCGCGCCTCGATCGCCCGCAGCAGCTGCTGCGGCGACGAGACCGTGTCGATTACGTACCCTTCGGGTTTGAGCAGCAGCCGCAGCGCCTCGAGGACATCCGGCTGGTCGTCGGCCAGCAGCAGGCGTGGCGCCGGCTCACTCGTCATCCACCACCCAGCCGTCCTTCAGCCGGATGACGCGATCGCC
>CAZZGM010000374.1:2326-3686 GCA_964653955.1 uncultured Bifidobacteriaceae bacterium
ATCGAGGATGGGAATCAGAAACGCAGGAGTCTCGTCAGGCGCGGTGGCGGGAGGTGATGCGGCCGCGGGTGAGATCGTAGGGGGAAAGCTCAACGACGACGCGATCGCCGAACGCGGCATTGGACTCGGAGTGTGTCACCTGGACGATGGTGGTGCCGCCGTCGTTGAGGCGTTTGAATAGCTCCATGATCTCGCGGCCCTGATCCGAGTGCAGGTTGCCGGTGGGCTCGTCGGCGAGAATCACCGTTGGTTTGGCGACGACGGCGCGGGCGATGGCGACGAGCTGCTGCTGACCGCCCGAGAGCTGATTCGGGTACAGGTCCTTCTTGCCCACGATGTTGAAGCGGTCGAGGATATCGGCCACCATGCCCTGCCGCTCGGTCTTGCGGACATCGCGATAGGAGAGCGGCAGATCGATGTTCTCGTACACCGTGAGGTTGTCGAGCAGATGGTAGCTCTGAAACACGAAGCCGATGTGCTGCTTCTGCAGGCGCATGCGGTCGCGTGCCGACAACTGGTGAATGGGGTCGTCGCCCAGCCAGTATTCGCCCGTCCACGCGCTGTCGTGCATGCCGAGGATGTGGAGCAGCGTCGACTTGCCGGCGCCGGACGGGCCCATGATCGACACGAATTCCCCATCGGCAATTTCCGCGTTGACGCGGCGGAGGACGAACGTCTGGGAGAGGCCGTGCCGGAACGACTTTTCAATGTTTCGGAGCTTCAGCATCTGTCAGGTACATAACATGAGAGGCCCGGCCGGAAACGGGGACTGGTGGACGAGATGGTCGATTTTTGAAGGGCCCGTTCCGCGGGAACGGGCCCGTGAACCGAGGGGCTAGACGCCGGCTGCCACGTTTTCTTCGACCACACGTCCGTCGAACAGGTGGACGCTGCGATCGGCGTGCGCGGCATAGCGCGGATCGTGGGTCACCATGCAGATGGTGGCGCCGCCGCGGTGCAGTTCGCGCAGCAGGTCCATCACGGCCTCGCCGTTGGCCGAGTCAAGGTTGCCCGTCGGTTCGTCGGCGAGAAGGATGGCGGGGTCGCCGCCGATGGCCCGGGCCACGGCCACACGCTGCTGCTGACCGCCGGAGAGCTGCGATGGCAGATGCTTGGCGCGGTGGGCCATGCCCACGCGCTCCAGCGCCGCGTTGGCCCGCTCGCGCCGCTCGGCCGACTTCATACCGCGGTAGATGAGCGGCAGCTCGACGTTCTCGAACACGGTGAGATCGCCAATCAGGTTGAAGCTCTGGAAGATGAACCCGATTTCGCGGTTGCGCACCCGCGCGCGTTCTGACAGCGACAGGTTGGCGACCTGGTGTCCGTTCAGCAGGTAGGTGCCGTCGGTGGGGGTGTCGAG
>CAZZGM010000375.1:0-3679 GCA_964653955.1 uncultured Bifidobacteriaceae bacterium
CCGCCTGCTCGGTACGGACGAGCAGGCGGCGCAGGCCGGCAGTGACGGGCTGGTGATCATGCCGGACGGCACGAAGTACGTCAGCAGCGTGACGCTCGGTGGCGTGTCGCGTATCCGCCCCGGACAAACCGCGGAACTCATTGCCGAAAACATTCCGAGCGCCGCGTCAATGTGCTATGACGCGGGTGCCAATCAACTCGTCATTCCCATGAACGCCAACAACGCGCTGGCGTTCGTACCGCTCCAGTAGTCCTCCGCCTGCGAAAGGTCCGATGAGCGGTCACGAGTCGGCGGTGGCACGGTTTCGGCAACAGCGCGGCTGGACGCAGGCCGCGCTGGCCGAACGCTGTCGCGTGTCGCGTGCCGAAATCAGCGGCATCGAGACGGGCCGGTTCGTGCCCTCGGTACTCGTCGGCCTGCGCCTGGCCGACGTCCTCGGCGTTCCCATCGAACATCTGTTTGGCGGCCGGACACCGGACGCGGCAGCCATTCCCTGGGCATGGCTTCCCCGTGATGGCGATCCACGCGCGTGGCGGGCGACCGTCGGCAAACGGCTGCTGGCATACCCCGTCGAACCGACGGCCGCCGGCCACATCCCGCACGACGCGGTTGCCGGACCAGCCGGCCTGACGGAAACCTCGGCGGATGTATCGCCCGATCGCACGCTGGTCATCGCGGGCTGCGACCCCACCGTCGGCCTGCTCGTGTCGGCCATGGCACGACACGGCATTCGTGTGTTGCCGGTGCTCAGGTCCAGCCACCAGGCGCTCGAGCTGCTCCGGCAAGGTGTCGTCCACGTGGCGGGGATTCACTTCGCGCACGCCGGGAACCGCTCCGACAACGCTCATGTTGCCGCGTCGGTCGTCGGCAGCGGCCATCACCTCATCAACCAGATGGAGTGGCAAACCGGCATCGCGCTGACGGCCGGACGTCCTGAACGGAGCACTCGTGCACTGCTGGCCGCACAGGTTCGCTGGGTGAATCGCGAAGAAGGCTCAGGCGCGCGCTACACCTTCGACCGGCTGCTGGGCCGCCGCGCCCGGCCGCGCGGCTACAACCGCATCGTCCGCGGCCATCGGGAGGTCGCCGCCACCGTCTCGAGCGGCTGGGCCGAAGCCGGCGTGTGCGTCCGTCCCGCGGCCGAGGAACACCACCTGAGCTTCATTGCACTCCAGGAAGAATCCTACGAGCTGTGTTTTGCCGACAGCCTCCTGGACGATACGCGGCTGAGCGCGCTCGAGTCGGTGCTCCGCTCGCGCAGCCATCGCTGCCTGCTGGCTGGCGTGCCCGGCTGCACCGCCAGCCGAAGCGGCGAACGGCAGGCCGTCCGTCCCGCCCGCGCCTGACCCGCTGTGCTAGATTGCGGCCCACAGGAGCCGCCATGTCCCTTCGCCGTTCCGTCCTGGTCCTTGGCCTGACGGTCCTTTTCACCACCACGGCTGCACAGCGCGAAGCCCACGCCGACGCGCAGGGCGGAAGCGTGCTGCCGCCGGTGCCAACGCCGAGCGACGTCACGCCCGGCAGCATCACGTGCGACGAATGTCCTTACCCGTACCCGAGCAAGTATCTGGACATGCAGGTGTACGGCCAGGACGTGCGCATGGCCTATATGGACACGGCGCCGCAGGGCACGCCCAATGGGCACACGGTGCTGCTGCTCCACGGCAACAACTTCGGCGGCTTCTACTTCAAGGCCATCATCGACGGCCTCACGCAGGAAGGTTTCCGCGTCATCACGCCGGATCAGATTGGCTACGGCCGGTCATCGAAGCCGGTGGCACCGTACAACTTCAACTCGCAGGCGCGCAACACGTGGCGCATCCTCCAGCACGAGAAAATCGAACGCGTGATGGTCATCGGCCATTCGATGGGCGGCATGCTGGCCACCCGCTTCGCGACGCAGTTTCCTTCGGCCGTGGAACGCGTCGTTGTCTATAACCCCATCGGCCTGGCCGACGGCCGCTTCGCACGGCCGATGACGCCCGTCGATGAAGCTTACGCGCAGACGCTGAAGACCGACTACCAGAGCATTCGTGCGGGTCTGGGCCGCTACGTGGCGCACGATCCGTCGGCCTGGAATGACGAGTTCGAACGTTACACCCGCATCCGCTATTCGTGGACGCTCAGTGCCGACTGGCCGCGCCTGGCCATGGTGCAGTCGCTCATCAGTCAGATGCTGTACGGCGACCCCGTCGTGTATGACTGGCCGCACATCCAGGTGCCGACGCTGGCGTTTGGCGGCGCCGAAGACATGCTGCTGGGTACCGCCGCGAACTTCCAGGAACGGATGCGCGCGCTGGCCGCCGCCATCCCCAACGGCAACGGACACGTGCACCTGATTCCGGGCCTCGGCCACGTGCCGCACCTGGAAGCACCGGACAAAGTGCTGCCACCACTGGTGGCGTTCCTGAAGGAGGGCGTGGTCACGCGCTAGCCGCACGCCGGATCAACTTCTCGCGCGCCGCAGCTACTCGGGCATCGCGTCAGAGCGGCATCGGCCAGCCGGGCGCCGCATCGAGCGCCGCTCGTTCGTCAGATACGTTTCAGCAGTGAGCCCAGGCCAAGCGCGGTGTCCTTCACCGGAATCTTGAACAGCTTGGCCGCGTTCTCATAGAACAGCAGCCGCTTGTCCTTGTAGGGCAACTTCAGCTCGTCCATGAACCCCAGATACGACTCCATCGTCGAGATGGGCCAGTCAGTGCCGAAGAGCACCTTGCTCGGGTTCATACCCCACAGCAGCATCTCCTGGAGTTGCTTGCGCATGTACTCTTCGAACCGATCGGTGAAGTTGCCAAGCACCAGCCCCGAGATGTCCGCATAGACGTTGTCGTTCTTGTAGACCACTTCCATGCAGTCGCGGAACCACGGGTTGCCGAGGTGGCAGATGACGAATTTCACCCGGGGGAAATCCACCGCCAGTTCGTCCACGTTGAGCGGATGCGAGTACTTCACCTTCCCGGTCGGGGCATAGGTGTCGCCGGTGTGAATCATCACCGGTACGTCGAACTCCTCCGCCAGCGCATACGCCGGTGCCAGCTTCGAGTCGGCGGGGTAAAACGGCTCGTAGCCCGGGTAGATCTTCAGCCCCTTGATGGCCTCCTGCTCCAGCAACGTGCGCAGCTCGTCGAGGTCGGCCTGCGTCAGGTTGGTCCACGACAGACCAGCCACCACATGCAGGTTGTCGATGTCCTTCGTGGCTTCCACCACGGCGCGTGTGGAGGGCCGGCCGGGCACCACCTTGTAGGAGGTCAGGATCAACGAGACGTCGATACGGTTGCGGCGCATCGACAGCAGCAGCTTCTGGACCGATTCGCCCAGGGCGTCGACCGATTCGTCGTGGTAGTTGTTGACGTGTGTATGGCAGTCGATGATCATCCGGCCTCTTACCTTCGCGTGTAGCGGTCGATGACCGATGCGGCCCAGTCACGCCCGCCCAGGCCGAATGCAATGGCCAGTGCAAAGCACAGCGCTCCGAACGCAATCTGGAACGCAGACACGAGCACGCGGCTTTCGATGGCCAGCTGCTCCGCGGCGGTGAACAGGACGAACGCCAACGTCGCCAGCCGGGCCAGCGTGCCAATGGGCTCTGCCGCCGTGCTGCCGATGTTGTTGAGGTATGTCGCCACGACGGCGCCGGCCACCCGCGCCAGCAGCGATCCGAAGACGAGAATGCCAATGG
>CAZZGM010000376.1:0-1616 GCA_964653955.1 uncultured Bifidobacteriaceae bacterium
CCACCGTCGCTCGCGGCTTGCCGCCGTAGCTCGAACCGTCGTCACGCGACCCACTGTTGCTCGCTTTGCGAGCTATGGTGGACAGCCTTCGCCGGGGCATTGAGCGAAGGCTGGTAGGCACGGGCAGACTCGAACTGCCGACCTCCTGCGTGTCAAGCAGGCGCTCTAACCAACTGAGCTACGCGCCTATATACCGTCGACGGCCGCGACGTCAGGCCCTTCAGTATAACAGAGCCGTCAGGCTGCCTGTTTCAGGGTCGTGTGCGTGAGTGCCTTCTCGAGGATGGGATCCCCTTCGGGAGCCGTCTGGCCGAAGTCGGGCGTGGGCTGCTCGACGGCCACGTCGGGTACGACCCCGCGCTCGTTCAGCGAGCCGCCTCCGGGCGCGAGGTAGTAGACATGCGTCAGCAACAGGCCGCTGCCGTCCGGCAGCTTCACCAGCTTCTGACGGGCGGCGCGACCGCGGGTCCGTTCGCCGATGACGTCGGCGCGGCGGTTGCCCTGCAGTGCGGCCGCAAACATTTCGCCCGCACTGGCCGTGCCGTTATCGGTGAGCACGACCGCCGGCAGCGTGACCGCACCGTTCGACCTGGCCGGGCCAGCCGGCGTCTTCTCCTGCCCACGCGCCTGTTCGTAGGCCAGTACGCCATCGGCCACGAACACGCGAGCGGCGGCCAGACCGGCATCGATGGGACCGCCGGCGCTCCGCACGTCCACCACCAGACGCGTGGCTCCCGCCTTCTGCAGCGCAGCGGCTTCACGTGCCAGTTGTTCTGCGGTGGCCGTCTCGAATGCCACCACGCGGAGGTAGCCGACGCCGGTGGCGGCCATGCGCCCCTTGACCGGGATGGTCGTCAGTACCTCGCGCGACAGTTCCACGTCGTGCGGATCGGCCGCATTGCCACGAAGCACGGTGAGTCTCACCGTGGTCCCCGGCTTGCCGCGCAGGAGCCGCGTGCCTTCGAAGACGCTGGTGTCGCGCGTGGACTGGCCGTCGATGGCGCGAATGTAGTCGCCGGGCATGAGGCCCGCGCGCGCGGCCGGTGAACCCTCACGCGCCGCAATCACGCGGAGGTAGTACTGACGTGTGAGATCGAGACCGGTTTCACCCGTGGGCTGGGCATCGGGCCGTTCGAACGCCGCCACCTGCTCCTTGTCGAGATACGCCGTGTCGGGGTCGAGACCATCCGCCAGGCCGTGCAGGGCGCCCTGCATCACCTTGTCGAGATCGACGTCTTCGACGTAGTTGCTGCTGATGAGCGACACCACGTCTTCGAAGATCCGCAGATGCTGATAGCTGTTCTCGGCGCGCGCGGCCATGGCGCGATTCATGACACCACCCACCACCGTGAAGATGACGATGGGGATGGAGACAGCGAGCACGACGGCGCGAACGCGACGGTTCATGGTGAGCTCCTGAGCCATTGTAGGGGATCGACGGGCCGACCGTCGATGCGCACCTCGAAGTAAAGCGCGGCCGTACCCTCGGGCGACACACCCGTTCGTCCAATCTCCCCGTGGCGCGGCAGACGCATGCCCCGCTCCACATGGGACTCCCGCAGATGGCCGTACATGGTGAAGGCACCGCCGCCATGGTCGAGGATGACAATCGTTCC
>CAZZGM010000376.1:1626-3662 GCA_964653955.1 uncultured Bifidobacteriaceae bacterium
GGCCGCGGCAATCTCCACACCGTTACGGACGATGGCCGTGCCGAAGCGGCCTTGGCGGCTCGGGCCGAACCGGGTGAGCAGCCGTCCGCGGACCGGCCAGTCGAGCGTGCCACGGAAGGGCTGGAAGGGCAGGTCAGGCGGGGTGTCGCTCATCTGCCCCACGGTCTGTTGCAGCGCGGCCTGCGCCTGCAACAACTCGGACACATATTGCGCGGCCAGGTCGCGGCGTTCGTCCAGTGCATCGATGGACGCATTTCGCGCGGCCACGGCTTTGTCGACCGTGGCCCGCGCCTGCGCGGCGGCGCGCTGTAATTCGACCAGGGCTTCGCGCCGGGTTTCGAGGTCGGCCAGCGCGGCACGTTCGTCGGCCAGGGTCCGGCGATGGGCGTCAATCCGGACACGGTCCAGCGTGGCCACCGCGGCCACGCCGCGGGTGAGCCGGCCAAACGCGCGCGGATCGTCGGCCGACAGCAGCAGGCGTGCGTAACCGCCGCGCCCGCGTTTGTAAATGGAAACCAGCCGTTCGGCGACGCCTGGCGTACCCGCGACACGACGCGCTTCGAGGGCGGCCACCTCCGCCGCGGCCACATCGCGCTCTTCGGTGGCACGGTCCACCTGACGGTCGGCCTCGGCCGCGCGTTCCTCGGCGAGGGCCCGGTCGACTTCGAGCGCGCGCAGGTCCTCCAGCAGTGTCCGGGTGCGCGCCGCCAGGTCGTCCGCTTCGCGCTGCAGGCCACGGATGCGCTCGTCGGCGCGTCGCGACAACGCGTCGGCATCCTCGGGCGCCGCCGGCAATTGCCAGGCAACCAGCCCCGCGGCTGACACGATCAGTACGGCGATCCACACCGCCACTCGGCGAGTCATGCTCGGCAATTGTAAGATCGGCTCATGCCCACCTCGTCGCCCGACCCGTCCCGCATCACGATTTCGAAGGGCGAACTGCTCTGGATCACGCTCGGTATGTGGGTGGGCGGTGTGTTCATTCTCACGCTGCTGCCCGCACTGTTGATTCCACGGCTCGGAATTCCCTTCGGGATGGCCCTGTCGTACCTCGTCTTCTTTCTCGCCTGGCAGCCCGTGCAAACCATCACGCAGCGTGTCCTCGGCACCGGCGCCGCCGTGGTCCGGATGGTGGCATTCGTTGGCGGTGCCGCGGTCATTGCGTTTTATCTGCGTGAGCTGCTGCTGGGGATGTCGCGCGGCTGATCCGGTAAACGCGGGACGCCGTCGAGCCCCTCCGGGGCCGGCTGGCCGAAATACCCCAGAATGGTCGGAGCCACGTCGAGCACGCTGAACGGACGGTCCTCGTCACGTGCCGTGTTCCACGACGCCAGCCACACGCCCGGTACGTGCCGTTCGTCCACGGACGCGTGTTCGGCGCTGAATCGTTCCGTGTTGCGCCCGACCACGGTGTCGGCCATACCACCGAGCATGCTGTCCCACGAGACACGAACTCCCGGGACGACACTCACCACGAGGTCGGGGGCGTCGCCCGCGCGTGCGCCGGGGAATGCTTCGGCGCCCGTCCGAACCCGCGACACCACACGCCGGCCCGATATCGGATCCACCAGGCCTTCCAGCCGCGCGCGCAGGTGTTCGCGCAGCTGGTCTTCGTCCGCACCCGTCTCCACGATGCCGTGGGGCCAGCGGTCACGACGGTTGAAGTAGATGTGGCCGGGCCCCATGGCCCGGGCCCGCGTCCCACTCCAGTCCACGCCATCGTCACCGAGCGTGGCATCGGCCAATGCCGCCAGCGTCACCGGTGCGGGCGGCTCGCGCCATGTCAGCAGGCCTTCATCGGTCAGCAGGCGGTTGAGGTCCACGACCGTGCGCGCGGCGGATTGACCGTAGGGTGAGACGACGAGCAGGCCCGTGTCGTCCGGCAGACGACCGCGCACTTCGCCGACCAGCGCGTCGAGCTTCGCATAGGCCTCATCGATGGCACCGCGAAAGCGAGCGGCGACTGCCGGGTCGTAGGCGGGATGTCCACGATCGATGGCGCGCCACAGCAGGCGTGTCGTCGTGTCGATGGTTTC
>CAZZGM010000377.1:0-1379 GCA_964653955.1 uncultured Bifidobacteriaceae bacterium
CCCTCGACATCATCCTCAAGGCCAACAAGCTCGGATACACCGTCGACGGCACCATCGTCCGTATCGCGCCGCTGGCGGTGCTGGCCGACGAAGAAGCGCAGCGGCGAAAGCTGGCCGAGGCGCAGGCGCTGGCCGGCGAACTTCGTGTCATCACGCAGCCGCTCAGCTATGCGAAGGCGCAGGAGCTCATTCCCATCATCACCAAGAGCGCGTTGTCGTCACGCGGTGACGTGCAGGTGGATGCGCGCACCAACACGCTGATCATCCGCGACCTGCCGGATCGGCTGCAGGCCGCCGCCGATCTCATCCGGACGCTCGACTCGCCGCAACCGCAGGTGGAAATCGAAGCGCGCATCGTCCAGACGAGCCGCGACTTCGCGCGGACGCTGGGGGTGCAGGGGGGCTTCAACGGCCGTATGACGCCGCAACTGGGCAACACCACCAACCTCGCGTTTCCCAACAGCGTCGAGGTGGGCGGACGGCTTGCCGGCGCGCAGGGACCGGATGGCGCCAGCACCGGTGTCAACCTGCCGGCACCGGGTGCGACCAGCGCCATTGGTATCGCGCTCGGATCCATCAACGGCGCGGTGAACCTGGATGTGGCGCTGTCGGCGCTGGAGCGCACCGGCAAGGGCCGGCTGTTGTCGACACCGCGTGTCTCGACGCAGAACAACGTCGAAGCCGAAATCACACAGGGCGTGCAGATTCCCGTGCAGACGCAGGCCAACCAGACGGTGAGCGTCACCTTCAAGGACGCGGCACTGATGTTGCGTGTGGTGCCGCAGATTACGGCATCCGACACCGTCATCATGCGCATCACGCTCGAAAACGCCGCGCCGGATTACAGCCGCTCGGTCATGGGCATTCCGCCCATCGACACGCAGCGTGCCGTGACGAGCGTGCTCGTGAACGACGGCGAAACCACTGTCATTGGCGGCATCTACACCAGCCGCGAACAGATGACCGAAGGCCGCACGCCCCTGCTGAACCGCATTCCGCTGCTGGGCTGGCTGTTCAAGCGCGACGAAGCAACCGAGGAAAGCCGCGAGCTCCTCATCTTCATCACGCCGCGGATTACCAAGGGGTAGGGGACCAGCAATGACTTCGAGCAAGGCGAACGCCATGCGCCACTTTCTGACCTCACGTGCCCTGCGCGGCCTGCTGGCCATCGCGAGCACGCTCGTGCTCTCGTCCTGCGCGAGCGAGCTGACGCGGACCGGCGCATCGCCCGCGTTCATCATCATCGACGCCCTCCAGGGCGCCCCGGGCCACAGCCCCAATCAGTTCGTCACGCCGCTGTTTTCGGACGTCCAGACCTATGTCGAACAGCAGATTGGCGGTGAGCGGGTCCGTGTCGCCACCTACTACAACGATCTGGG
>CAZZGM010000377.1:1389-3630 GCA_964653955.1 uncultured Bifidobacteriaceae bacterium
GCGACCATGCGCCTCGGGATGAAGAACCCGATCAACCCGACCGGACCGTCGGCCATCAACGCCATCACCATCAACCGGTACCGCGTGTCGTTCCGGCGCGCCGATGGGCGGAATACGCCCGGCGTGGACGTGCCGCATCCGTTCGACGGTGCCGCCACATTCACCATTCCCGCAGACGGCACGGTGGCGTACCCCTTTGACGTCGTGCGCACGCAGGCCAAGCTCGAGGCACCGCTCATCAATATGCGCGGTGGCGGTGGCTCCATCTTCATCAGCACGCTGGCGGAGATCACGTTCTATGGACGTGATCAGGCCGGCAACGAAGTGACGGCGTCCGGCACGCTGTCGGTGAACTTCGGCGACTTCGCCGATCCCCAGTAGCCGGTCGTGGAGCGGATCATGAGAACGAAGGGACACAAGCTCATTGCTCTTGCGGTGCTGTTGCTCGCGTCGGCTTCCTGCACCGTGCAGAAAACCGAGGTGCCGGACCTGGCAGGTCCGTCGGAAATGGCGCTGTCACTGAACGTCCAAGCCACACCAGACACCGTGCAGCAGGACGGACGGTCGCAGTCGCTGGTTACCGTCGACGCACGGGGAGCCAGCGGCCAGCCGGCGCGCGGTGTCAGCCTGCGGGTGCACATGTTCGTGAACGGCCAGGAGGGCGACCTCGGAACGATTTCGGCCCGGACCATCGTGACCGGTGAGGACGGGCAGGCGCGCGTCACCTATACCGCACCGCCAGAGGGATCGCCGGACAGTCCGGGATCGCTCATCACGCTGGGGTTCATCCCGATTGGCACCAACTTCGCCGCGGCCGTCATGCGTATGGTGGACATCCACCTCACGCCTCGAGGCGTGATACCACCGCCCAACCGCGTGAATGCCGCCTTCAGTTATTCGCCGACCTCGGTGTCAACGTTCACGACGGTATATTTCGATGGCAGCCGTTCAACGGACAACCTGATCGTTTGTGGCAACCGCTGCACCTACGACTGGACCTTCGGCGACGGCACAACGAGCAGTGGTCAGACTACGACGCACGAGTACCGCGCGGCTGGCAGTTACCTGGTGCGACTGCGGGTGACGAATCAGCTGGGGCAGAGCCACACCAGCGATCCTCAGTCGATCAACGTGCAGGCGAGCAGCGAGCCGACCGCGCAGTTCGTCTTTTCGCCAGCCTCCCCGGTTGCTGGCCGTCCGATCTTCTTTAACGCCGAAGCATCGCGTGCCGCGCTCGGCAGCGGCCGTCGCCTCATCTCGTACGACTGGGACTTTGGCAGCGGCCGGACTGGCAATGGCATGACGACTTCGAAGCAGTACGACACACCCGGCACCTACAACGTCACGCTGACGGTGACCGACGATGCGTTCCAGCAGGGAACGGTGACTCAAGCGGTGACGGTGGCGCCACCAACCCCCTAGGACACACACCATGGCAGCCGACAGTCCACGCGTCCTCGAACTCCGCCGGCGGGTCTACAACGACCCTTCGTCGATTGCCTTCGCGCAGCTCGGTGAAGAACTGCGCCGCGCCGGGGCCTACGAAGAGGCCGTGGACGTGTGCGAGGCCGGGCTGACGCGGCACGCCGGATATCTGTCGGCCCGCGTCACGCTGGGCCGCGCGCTCATCGAACTCGACCGCCTGGACGATGCGGAGCGGGAGCTGCGGATTGTGGTGGAGCGGGCGCCGGACAACCTGGCGGCCATTCGCGGCCTGGCGGAAATTCACCAGCGGCGCGGGGCCATGGTCGACGCGCTGGACTTCTATCGGCGGGCGCTGGAACTGGCGCGGCACGATCCGGATCTCGAAGAAACCGTCGAGCGGATGGAAAAGCAGGTGGCGCCGCAGGCCGCCCCCGAAGTGGAGGTCTCCGTCGAGGAGCTTTGCGACTTCGACCGGCTGGTGGAGCAGCTGGGCGCCGACACTCCGCCCCAGGTGGCGGCGCTCGATCGGCATCGGCCCGAGGCCTTGGCCGTTGTCTCATCAGCCGACGCGCCCGCGTCTGAAGACGCACAGGGCGTGATGGCCGCTACCTCTTCTTCCTCTTCTTCAGACGACGATCCGCTGGCGGCGCTCGAAGCCAGCCTGCGCGTGCGCCCGCTGGCCATCGTCTCGCGGGACGAAGAAAACGACGAGACGGATCAAGAGAAGAAGGAAAATAGCGGGATGGACGTCATGCCCATCCCCGCGGTGGCGCAGACCAACGAGGCGCAGGCGCTGGGCGAACTCGAACGCTGGCT
>CAZZGM010000378.1:0-3618 GCA_964653955.1 uncultured Bifidobacteriaceae bacterium
GAAGCCGAGCAGTACATCCCGTTCGACATCCAGGACGTCAACCTCGACTACGAAATCATCCAGCGCGCCGAGGGCGTCGACATGCCCGGCACCATGGACGTGCTGCTGGTCGCGGCCAAAAAGGACAAGATTGCCGACTACACCGGCGTCATCGTCCAGGCGGGCCGCACGCCGGTGGTGGTGGACGTCGACGCCTTTGCCCTCCAGAACGCCTACGAGGTGAACTACGGCTTCGATGACGGTGTGGTGGTGGCCCTGCTGAACGCCGGTGCCAGCGCCACCAACATCAACATCCTGCACGGACAACAGTCCGTGTTTACCCGCGACATCTCGATGGGCGGCAACGCCTTCACCGAAGCGGTGCAGCGTGAACTGGGGCTGCCCTACGAACTGGCCGAACAGGTGAAGAAGGGCTACGACGTGGACGGCGCCACGTTCGAGGAAGCCCGGCCGGTGCTGAAGGCCATGACCGACAACATTCTCCTCGAGGTCGAGAAGACCTTCGACTTCTTCAAGACCACCGCCTCGAACGACCGCATCGATCGTATCGTGCTGAGCGGCGGGGCCTCGCGCGTGGACGGCTTTGCCGAAGCGCTGGGCGCGCGGTTCGGCACCGAGGTGCTGGCCTTCGACCCGTTCCGCCAGGTCACGCTCGACCCGGCCCGGCTGGGCGGGCTCGTCGCCGAGGACGTGGCCCCGGTGGCTGCCGTGGCCGTGGGTCTCGCGCTGCGGAAGGCAGGCGACCGATGATTCGTATCAACCTCGTTGCCGGCGAGCGGCGGCAGGCCAAGGCGGCCAGTCGCGGCCTGCAGACCAGCCAGAAGGTGACGGTGGTCGGCAGCCTGATTCTGCTGCTGGCCGGTCTCGGCATTGGCTGGCGCTACTGGGCGCTGGAGCAGACCGCGGTCACGCTGGATCGCGAAATTGCCGAGGCGCGCCGCGAGGAACAGCGCCTGGCGCAAATCCTCAAGGAAGTGCAGGAGTTCGAAGCACGGCGCGCGCAGTTGCAGCAGCGCGCGGAACTCATCGACGAACTGCGCCGCGGGCAGACGGCGCCCGGGCACATCATCGACCAGATCAGCCGCGCGCTCCCCGAGATGACGTGGCTGACCGAACTGCGGCAGGACGGCTACGACGTGACCATGCAGGGCCGCTGCCTGTCGCTCACCTCGCTCTCCGACTTCATCGGGAACCTCGAGGCGACGCGCTACTTCCAGCGGCCGGTGGAAATTCTTTCGAGCGAGGTCGTGGCCGGCGAACGCGGCGGCCCCGACACCATCCGCTTCAGCATCCGCGGCACGTTCCAGATGGCCGGCATCGAAGCTGTGCCACCGCCGGCGCCGGCACCGCGCAGAGGAGGCCCCCGTGGCTAGTCTCGGCCTCGACAAATATCCGTGGTACGGCCAGGTGGGCATCTTCGTGGTGCTGGCCCTGCTGGCCATGGGCGGCTTCTACTACTTCTATGAAATGCCGGAGCAGGAAGTTCTGGCGGTCAAGCGTCAGGAGCGCGACGGCATCCTGGCGCGCAACGCGCAGGGCGCGGAAACGGCGCGTCAACTGCCGGCGTTTCGCTCACAGGTGGACGACCTCGAAACACGCCTCGAGGCACTGAAGCCCATCCTGCCGGAAGAAAAAGACGTGGGCGAGCTGCTGCGCCGCATCCAGACGCTGGCCACGCAGTCGAATCTCACCATCCGGGGGTTCCGTCCGCAGCCCATAGCCACGCGCGAAATTCACGCGGAGTGGCCCATTGGCCTGGAGCTGGAAGGCTCGTACCACAACCTCGGGCTGTTCCTCGATCGCGTCAGCCGTTTTCCACGCATCATCAACGTCGGCAGTCTCGTCATCAGGCCGCGCGAGCAGAACGCACAGGGCGGCACGTCGAGTTCGTCGACCAGCATTCTCGTGTCGTGCACCGCCACCACGTTCGTGCTCGTGGATCAGGCACGTGCGGGCGCCGCGGCCACTCCTCAGAAAAAGAAAGGTGCGGCGACACGGACGTCGACGCAGGCTTCGCGATGACGCGCACGATTCATGTCCTGATGGTGTGCGGCGCCATGTCGATGGCGGCAGGCACGGCGAAGGTTGGCGCGCAGGCGACCGGCCAGGCTTCGCCGGCGGGTGCGCCCGCGGCGCAGGACGCGCCGACGCCGTCTCCCAACTATGTGTATGCCGTCGATGGCCGCCGCGATCCGTTCGTGGCGCTCATCATGCCTGGTGGTCAGCAGCGCGGCACGACCGGCGTCGACGCGCCCGTGCGCGGCGAGGGGCTGGCTGGCATGACGGTGGACGAAGTGGTGGTGCGCGGCATCATCGAAAGCCAGGGCGAATGGGTGGCCATGGTGACGGGTCCGGCGAGGCGCGTGTATACGGCCCGGCCCGGTGACAAGCTGGCCGACGGTGTGGTGCAGAGCATCACGCCCCAGGCCCTGATTCTGCAGCAGTACGTCAACGATCCGTTGTCGCTCGAGAAGCAGCGAGAGGTGCGCAAGTTCCTGCGCGGTGGAGAGAACAAGTGATGGGCAGTCGCTACCCCCGACTCATGTGGGCCGCCCCGTGGATGGCAGTGCTCGCTGTGACCCTCGCGGCGGGCGGCCCGCCCGCTACCGATGGTCCGGAGCTCAGGTCCATTTCGGGCCGGCTGGACGACGGCGTCAGCACGGTGTTGATTGAGGCCACGGAGCCCGTGGCCTATCTCACCAGTCAGCCGGATCCGTTCACGGTGTATGTGGACCTGCGGCATGCGCGGGCCGAAGGCTTCGCACCCAAGGCCATTGGCGCCATGCAGTCGCCGGTGTCGTCGGTGGACGTCGAACGGGCGGTGGCGCCCGACGGCGCGCCGGTGGCGCGCGTGCGCGTGGCGCTCGATCGTCCGGCGCCCCATCGCGTGCGCTCGTCGAAAAACGTCATTTACGTGGAGGTGGAACGGCCGGCGGCGGCCGGTACGCCGACACCCCCTGTCGGTCCGCCGACACTGGCGCTGCAGCGGCCACAGGTGACGGCACCCGCGCGTGCGATTGACGTGCTCGTGCCGCCTCCGCCGCCTGCCGTGCAGGCCATGCCGGCAGGGCAGACCGTGGCCGCGGCGCCAATGCTGGCACCGGGGCCGGCCAGCGCCGCATCCGCGCCAGCGGCCATGGCGTTGATGGCCCAGGCACCGGTGGCCGCACCCGGTCAGCCGGACGAACCGACGCGTTTCACCGGACATCCGGTCACGTTCGACTTCCAGGGTGCCGATTTGAGAGCCGTGCTGCGCACCTTCTCGGAAATCAGCGGCCTCAACGTGGTCATCGACCCCAGCATCCAGGGCAGCGTCGACGTGTCGCTGAAGGAAGTGCCGTGGGATCAGGCGCTCGACATCATCCTCGAAGCCAAGGGCCTGGGCATGCGCAAGGCGGGCAACGTGTTGTGGATTGCACCGCGCGACGAGATCGTGGCCCGGGAAAAGATGGAGTACGAAGCCGCGGCCGAAGTCCAGAACCTGGAGCCGTTGCGCACGCAGTCGTTCCAGATGAACTACGCCAAGGCGGCGGAGATCGCGGCGCAGTTGCGCGGCGACACGGAGGGCTCCGGCGGTGCTCGCATCCTGTCGCCGCGCGGCAGCGTGATTCCCGAGTT
>CAZZGM010000379.1:0-3617 GCA_964653955.1 uncultured Bifidobacteriaceae bacterium
CGCCGGGAAGCCGACGCACGTGGGGCCGTGGCAGCGGCTGACGTTCCCGCGGCCGGTGCACGGCGCGCAGGCGCAGGCGGCGGGGAAGACGAAGGCGTGCGCGAGCCAGCCGCCTGCGGTGCAGGCGACGCCTTGGGTGAGGTGGTTTTGGCGGCCGGAGTGTTGAGATGGCCTGCACCCTGCGGCGTTTTCCTGGCAGTGTCAGCCGCGGAGGGTGTCGCTCTTGAGGCGGCTGTCGCACTCGGGTCCCCGGAGCCTGGTGTCCTGGGAGGTACGGCCCCGGACATGGTTCCGGCGGGTGTTGTCTTCTTGCCCGCAACTGCTGAAGCAGGTGGTGGCACTGGCACGGCAGTAGGTGCCAGCGTCACGGCGGACGCTGGTGGTTCTGCGGTCGGCGGCGTGGGGGCGGGAGCCAGCACCTGCTCATCCCACGCCGCTGCCGCTCGTTCTTCCCCGAAATCACTCAGCGTGCCGCGCCGCACGTTGTCCGGCATCTCGAACGATGCACCATGGCTGTGGACAAACGCTTCGAGATTGGCGCGGCTGATCTGAACGGCCGGCGAGTCGGGGCCGAGTGCCGCGGACGCAATGGCGTAGGCGCGGTGATAGCACGTGCCGGCGTCTTCGAGCGCACCCTGCCGTTCGAGCATGAGCGCGAGGTTGTTGAGCGTGACGGCCAGGTCCGGATGTTGTGGGCCGAGCGCGGCTTCCTGTGCCGCAAGCGCCTGGCGCAGCAGCGCGGCAGCCGAGGCGGTATCGCCGGCGCTGGCGGCCTGGACGGCAGCCGCGGTGAGGGAATCGAAACCCGTGGAAGTAGACATACGTCTCCCGCAACGGGCGGGGGGCGCCTGTGCTCCGCTTATCTTACGCCGTGGACGTGCGTGGCGAAACCCGCGCGAGCATTGCCAGATTGCCAGGCAGAGTGGCTACTCCACCGGCAAGGTGGTTCGAGCCTCCACCGGCTCGCCATTGTCGTCCACGCCCCAGAGGGTGTACTGGAACGTCCCCGCGCGCGGTTCTCCATTGACGAAGAACGCACGGCTATCCAGGTAGGTGGAGTGTTCTCCCCGGCGCAGCGTGTCGTCGCCCGAGCAACTGCCGCAGCCACCACTGCGCGACATGTAGCGGAGGCTGAGCAGATAGGTCCTGCCATCGGCACCCGTGACGCGCGCCTCGGCTCTGTCGAGGCGAACGCCGACATCCGACGGCGCCACAATCCTGAGGTTGTAAATCAGCGGCTCGCCTGCAGCGGGCAGGCGCAGCGGGTTTGGTGTGACGGCGACGGTGAGAGGTTGCCCACTTGGCGCCGTGAACGATTCATTACAGGCAACACAGGTTGTGGCAACGGTGAGAACGCCGACGAGAGATCGCGCGAACATGCAACACCTCCGCAATGCGGCCTGCCGGCCAGCGCAGGACGGAGAGGCTGTTCACGGCGAACTCAGCCGTGTCTTCTGCCTTTCGCCCTTCGCCCTTAGACGCCGCAGCGCAGGAGAAGGCCGTCGCGCCGCGCCTACGCCTCGCCGTGCCCGATCCCGGTTTCCCGTGCCAGCACGTCCAGCGTTCTTGCGTAGAGTTCCTGCACCTCCTCGGGACTGCTGGCAATGGCGGTGAGGCCCAGCTTGCCGTACTCGGACAGCGCGCCAATCAGATGGAACAGCACGCCCGATTCCGTACGATGGCTGTAGTGCAGGCCGTTGTCGGTGACGATGTCGATGAGGTCTTCGGGGAGGATGCCGCGGTAGGTGGACGCGCGGAGGTTGTCGGTGGCGGCGTAGTACTTCGGGCGCCCGCTGAGCGAGATGAACATGCCCGTCTCCGGATCCAGCGTGCCGCCGGTGAGGAACTGCAGCGCGAGAAACGGATGCGTGGTACCGAGCACGCGCAGGTTGATTTCGAGGGCCGTCAACTTCCACGGTTCCTCGGCGGTGTCGCGGTAGGCGAGGAAGTCGACGCCGAAGCGGCTCACCACGCCGTGGCGCGCCAGCACTTCGCCAACGCGGATGCTGCGTTCCTGTATGGCCAGCCGGTAGTCGTCGTGCGCCGGGAAGTTGCAGCCGAGGTAAACCTGTCCTGAGGGGCCGCCAAGGATTTGATCGTGCGTGGACGTGGTCAGCACCTCGCCGAGCGGGCTGGTCCGGAGCTGCGCCGAAGGCGATGTCTTGATGGCCGCATCGATGAACTCTTCGACGATGCCGCCCATGCGCGTGAACTTGTCGAAGTAGTTGGCCTGGGTCTCCCACGCCACGGAGAACTCGAGCTGCTCCACGGCTACCCTAACCGCGCCCGGATCGGTGGATGGCTCCGGGTACCGGAAGATGGCGTTGCCCTCGCCCGAGAAGCTCTCGTTCAGCTTCACCACGGCCTTGCGGATGCCCGGCCGGCGTTCAGCCAATTCCACGAGCGCCCTGGCCACATCGTCCTTGCTCGAGAGGTCCTCGAACCCTTCGGGCAGTTCCACACCCGCTTCGCGAAAGACCTTGCGGCTGCCGGACTTCGTGCCCAGCGCGTGCAGGCTGGGGTCGAGGCCATTGAGCGGGATGCCGAGCAGCACGGCCAGCTTACGCTCGAGCGGAGTCGAGTTGAAAACCGTGAGATACGCACGAGACGCGTCGGGAATGGCGCTCCTGATGCGTTCGATGAGGCGCGGCCGCTCCAGAATTTTCTGCGTGAGCGAGCGCGGTGACGCATCGTAGGTGGAAAGCATGGTCAGCCGTGCGCGGGCGTGGCTGGCCGGGACGCCTGCGAGCAGGTGCAGGTAGTAGTCGAGGATCAGCGGATGCACCGGCTGCGACGTCACGTAGACGACGTGCGCGCGGGGGTTGCGGAGGCGGATGAGGAGGAACAGCAGGCGTTCTTCGTAGAACGTCACGCCATCGAGTTTGCGGAGCTCATCCTGATCGAGGGTCAGCGACGGCACCACGACCGATGTGCCGGGTTGATCGCCGGTGCGGACGAGGACGTCCCACACGTGGTTGAGGCGCGGTTTGAGTTCGTTGAACCGACGCAGTTCTTCGTCTGGCGTCAGCGTGTCGGCGAAGGGCGGCTGCGGCGTCACATTGAGACTCCAAGCTCGTCGAGAGACACGATGTCGCCCGTGGCAAGCAGGACGAGTGGCGTGGTGCGTTCGTGAAAGGGCCAGGGACGGCCCAGCGATTCGGCCAGGCGCCGCAGGCGGCGCAGCAGGTGATAGCGCAGCGGCCCGTGCAGCGAGAAGCTCGAGGTGAGTGCGAGCTGCTGCTCGCCGTGCTGGCCGTCGAGGGTTTCGAGCAGGGTGTGGCGGCGTTCCTCGTACCACTGGTCGTCGATGTCGCCCTGCGCGTGGCGGCGGCGCAGCAGTGCGAGCTGGCGCGGCCGGTTGACGATTTCGGGGTGGTGGTTGACGCCCATGATGCGGGGCATGCCGTCGCCCGGCTCCTGCGCCACTTCCAGCATGGTCAATGCTGAGCCCACCGGTCCGCCAACACCCATCGTTTCGTAGGCAAGTGCGTGCAGGCCCGAAGGAAGGGGAGCGGAAGGCACGAGATCGTACAGCCGGCTGTCGAGTGCCGTGACGCGATGGGATGGCTCGGTCTGTGCGCGCAGGTGCTGGAACCACGGGTGTGCGTGGCTTTCGG
>CAZZGM010000380.1:0-929 GCA_964653955.1 uncultured Bifidobacteriaceae bacterium
ACGGCATGTCCTCGTCGTGCGCGCTGAACATCAGGAACAGCGTGTCGCCAACGATGGGTTCACCGTGCGGGTCCGACTCGTCAATCTGGGTGCCCACCAGCCGTACGCCCAGATGGTGGACGTGGTCCGACTGCCAGAACTTGTCGGACACCTCACCGCCGCCAGGCTCGAACCAGGTGATGTCCTTGACGTGGCCGCCGCGGATGCTGCGGCCCTGGAAGAAGTGTCGCCGCCTCAGCACCGGCTGCGTGCGCCGCAGTTCCAGCATGTAGCGCACGAAGGCCATGAGGTCGAGGTCCTCGTCGGTAAGATCGTTCCACTGGACCCAGCTGATGTCGTTGTCCTGGCAATAGGCGTTGTTGTTGCCCCGTTGCGTGCGGCCCATTTCGTCGCCGGCCAGCATCATGGGCACGCCCTGGGAGAGGAAGACCGTTGCCAGCAGGTTACGTTTCTGGCGCTGGCGCAGGGCCAGGATATGCGGATCGCCGGTGGGGCCTTCGACACCGCAGTTCCAGCTGTTGTTGTGGTTCTCGCCGTCGCGGTTGTCCTCGAGGTTGGCCTCGTTGTGTTTCTCGTTGTAGCTGACGAGATCCTGCAGCGTGAAGCCGTCGTGACACGCCACGAAGTTGACGCTGGCGTAGGGTCGCCGGCCGCTGTGGTCGTACAGGTCGCTGCTGCCGGCCAGCCGCGTGGCCAGCTCGGAGACCATGCCGCCGTCGCCCTTCCAGAACTGCCGGACGGCATCGCGGTACTTGCCGTTCCATTCCGCCCAGCCGAGCGGGAAGTTACCCACCTGATAACCACCTTCGCCGAGATCCCAGGGCTCGGCAATCAGCTTTACCTGCGAGATGACGGGATCCTGGTGAATGATGTCGAAGAAGGCGCCGAGCCGATCCACGGCATGGAGTTCGCGCGCCAGTGCGCTGGCC
>CAZZGM010000380.1:939-3617 GCA_964653955.1 uncultured Bifidobacteriaceae bacterium
AAGCGGAAGCCGTCCACGTGCATCTCCTGGATCCAGTAGCGGAGGCTGTCCATGATGAGCTGCAGTACGCGGGGATGGCGCATGTTGAGCGTGTTGCCGCAGCCTGTGTAGTCCACGTAGAAGCGCGGGTTCTCGGCGGCCAGCCGGTAATAGGCGGTGTTGTCGATGCCGCGCAGCGACAACGTGGGCCCCATGTGGTTGCCCTCGGCGGTGTGGTTGTAGACCACGTCGAGGATGACCTCGATGCCGGCGCCGTGGAGGTTGCGCACCATGGTCTTGAACTCGCGCACCGACGCGCCCGGCCAGGCGCGGGACGAGTAGCGGCTGTTGGGAGCGAAGAAGGCGCTGGTGTTGTAGCCCCAGTAGTTGGTGAGTCCCTGCTCGACGAGGTGCCGGTCGTAGGAGTGGTGATGCACCGGCATCAGCTCGACGGCCGTCACGCCCAGTTCCTGGAGGTGGCGCAGGACTTCGTCGGAGCCGAGGCCGGCATAGGTGCCGCGCAGTGATTCCGGAACGGACGGGTGGCGCATGGTGAAGCCGCGCACGTGCATCTCGTAGATCACCGTCTCGTGCCACGGCGTGGACGGCCGGCGATCGTCGCCCCACGTGAAGGCCGGATCGATGATGGCCGCCAGGGCGCAGTAGGCGGCGTTGTCACGGGTATCGAACGACAGATCGTCGGCCGGGTCGCCAATGCGGTAGCCGTGCATTTCGTCGGCCCACCGGATGGTGCGGCCGATGGCCTTCGCATACGGCGAGAGCACCACCTTGTTGGGATTGAAGCGGTGGCCGCGCTCGGGCTCGTAGGGACCGTCCAGCCGGAACCCGTACAACTGGCCGGGCAGCAGCCCCGGCAGATAGCCGTGCCAGACGAGGTCGGTCTGCTCGGGCAGCGTGACACGCACCGATTCCTGCGTGCTCTCTGCCGAGTCGAAGAGGCAGACGTCGACCTTGGTGGCGTGTTCCGAGAAGATGGCGAAGTTGACGCCCGAGCCGTCCCACGTGGCTCCGAGTGGATAGGGTGAACCGGGACGGACCTTCATACGGTGGCGGATCCGGGCACGACCTGCAGGACGTGGGCGACCTGGCCCGCCTGCGGGTCCAGGTATACGTAGTTGAGTCCGCTCCAGCGGAAACGCTGACCGCTCAGCAGATCATCGACATCGTAGGTGGCGTGGAGGGGCAGGCCGAGCGCGTCGAGCGGGACGCGCAGCATGCCCGATTCACCGCGCCGGGGATTGAGGTTCACCACCACGATCATCGTGTTGGACCCGTCCGGCATGGCCTTCATATATGCGATCAGTTGTTCGTTGTCGACCTCGAGAAAGCGGAGGTGGGTGAGGTGCTGCAGGGCCGGGTTGTCGCGGCGAATCTGGTTGACGCGGGTGATGAGGGCATTGAGGTTGCCCGGAGCATCCCAGTCGCGCGGCTTCACCTCGTACTTCTCCGAATCGAGATATTCCTCGCGGCCCGTGATGGCCGCGTGTTCGCCCAACTCGAAGCCACTGTAGATGCCGTAAATGGGCGACAGCGTGGCTGCCAGGATGAACCGCATGGCAAACGCCGCCCGCAGGCCGTCCTGCAGGATGACCGGCAGAATGTCCGGTGTGTTGGCAAAGAAGTTGGGCCGGAAGTACGCTGCCATTGCCGGATCGGACAGCTCGGTGAGGTATTCCGTGAGCTCTGCCTTGGTGTTGCGCCAGGTGAAGTAGGTGTATGACTGCGTGAAGCCGCGTTTGGCCAGCGCCTGCATCATCGGCGGGCGCGTGAACGCTTCGGCCAGGAAAATTACGTCCGGCGATTCGGCGTGCACGGCCTCGATGAGCCAGGTCCAGAAGCCAATGGGCTTGGTGTGCGGGTTGTCCACCCGGAACACCGTGACGCCGTGCGCCACCCAGAACTGCACCACCTCGAGCAGCGCCTGCCACAGGCCGCGCCAGTCGGCACAGTCGAAGTTGATCGGGTAGATGTCCTCGTACTTCTTCGGTGGGTTTTCGGCGTAGCGGATGGTGCCGTCGGCGCGCTGGTAGAACCACTCCGGGTGTTCGGTCACCCACGGATGGTCCGGCGAACACTGGATGGCCAGGTCGAGCGCCACGTCGATGTCGAAGCGCCGGGCCGCGGCCACGAACCGATCGAAATCGTCGAGCGTGCCGAGTGCCGGCTCGATGGCCATGTGGCCACCGGCGGCGCTGCCAATGGCCCACGGGCTGCCCGGATCGCCCGGCTCCGCCGTCACGCTGTTGTTGCGTCCCTTCCGCTTGGTCACACCAATGGGATGGATGGGCGCCAGACAGACGACGTCCAAGCCCATGGCGCGCAGGGCGGGCAGGCGCCGCTCGGCATCGCGGAACGTGCCTGGGCGCGACGGATCCGGCGACTGCGATCGGACGAACAGCTCGTACCAGGCGCTGCAGCGTGCGCGCGAACGATCGGCAACCACGCTGAGTGCGGGCGCGAAGGTAGCGAGGTCGTCGCGCGGGCCGAGCCGCGCCATGGTGGCGAGCGCCGCGTCGGACGAGGCAAACGCCAGTAACTGCGCCGGGTCGGATGCCACTTCCGTGAGGTTCGTGAGCAGCAACGTCGCCTCGTCGCGATCGGCCGGTGTGCGCGCGCGATCGACCACATTGGTGACGAGCCGCAGCCCCTCGGCAATTTCACTGGCTACATCCGGCTGT
>CAZZGM010000381.1:0-3566 GCA_964653955.1 uncultured Bifidobacteriaceae bacterium
TCGTCCGGCGTCCACTTCCCCGGCCAGTGGACGATTCGACGCCGCGACGATTCCGGCGTGATTTGCGATACCGCCTCGACGTCATCCGCCTGACCGTGCCGCCCCTGCGCGAGCGTCTCGCCGACCTTCCGGCGCTGGTTCGCCATGTGTGGAGCAGTCTCTGTGCGCGCACGGGATGTCGCGCCACGCTGTCGCCCTCGGCGCTTGCCGCACTCGGCCGTTACGATTGGCCAGGCAACGTCCGCGAACTCCAGAACGTGCTGGCGTCGCTCATGGTTTCGGCGCCGCCACGCGGCACCATTTCGGCGGCGCAGTTACCAGCGCATGTCGCACGCGCCGCCACGCTCGAAACCGGCCGTTCGCTGGCCGACGCGCGCCGCGAGTTCGACCTGCGCTATGTCCGCGCAGCGCTCGCGCGTGCGAATGGACACTGCGGTACGGCCGCGCGTGAACTGGGCGTGTCGAGACAGGGACTCGCCAAATTGATGGGGCGGCTCGGGCTGGCGGTCCGCGGGCCGGAATGCCGGGCTATCGCCCGGCCTGATCTTCGCGCGTCGTCCGCTCCGCGGCCAGCCGGCGTCTGAGCGTCAGGAGGCGCCGGTCGCCCGGGGCCAGGCGCAACCCTTCGGTCACGGCCTGCTCGGCGCGCGGCAGATCGCCGTCCAGAAGTGCTGCCTCGCCAACCACCGCCAGCAGCACGGGCGACGGGCCCCGCTCCGTGATGGCCCGCGTAGCCCAGTGGAGCGCCTGGCCCGCATCGCTGACACGAAGCGACAGCTCGGCCACACGCTGCGCGAGCGCACCGGCCGGCCGTGTGTCGCCCAGCAGCGCCAGGTGCTGCAACAACGCGTCGCGGGCCTCCTGCGGATGTTCCTGACGTTCGGCCACGTGCGCCAGTTCGAGAAAGGCGGACGCGGCCGCCGGCAGGCGGGTAACGGCCTGCCGAAGCGCGCGTTCGGCCTCGGGCAGGTTGCCCGCCAGTGCCCAGGCCCGGCCCAGATCGGCGAGCGTGGTGCTGCTGGCCGCGCCGCGCGCCGTGGCATTGGTGAGCGCCTCGATGGCCTTGGCCAATGCCACCTGATCGCCCACACGCTGGGCCTGTTCCAGCCAGACCGTGCCCAGCGCCGCATAGACGGCCGCCGCTTCCGGATAACGTTCCGCCGCACGGCTGAGCACGAGCACGGCCTGCGCCTCGCGGCCCGCGCGGGCGTGGGCCAGGCCCACGGCCACGGACCGTTCCGGGCGCGGATCGAGCGTGGCCAGTGCCTCGAGTTGATCGAGCGTCCGCTGGTGATCGCCCAGCTCCGCGTAAACCTCGGCAAGGGCTTCTCGCGGTCCGGCGGCCGCGGGCTGTGCGCGGACGACGCGCTCCAGTGTGTCGCGCGCGCTCTGCCAGTCGCCGGCATCGCGCTCGCAGAGCCCCAGCAGGAAGCGCGCGTCGGTCAGCGTGTCGTCGAGACGAAGAGCGCTCTCCAGGGCCGCGGCGGCCTGGTCGCGCCGTTCGGCGCGGTACTCGGCAAGCCCGCGTTTGTACCAGAGGCGTGCCGCTCCCTCGTCGATGGCCAGCGCCTGCCGGAAATAGTCGGCCGCGCGCTCATCGCGGCCCAGTTCGAGGCTGATGTCGCCCAGCCACTCCAGCGGACGCGTCGCCGACGGGTCGAGCTCGGCCGCCCGCCGCAGGTCGCGCAGCGCGGCTTCGTGTTCACCTTCCTCGTGGTGAAGCCGGCCTCGTTTCAGATAGGCCACGACCGCGTCCGGCACCAGCGCCAGCGCGCCGCTGTACGCCTCGAGCGCTTCCACGCGCTGGCCGGACGCCACGGCAGCGTCGCCGGCGGCCACCAGCCGCACGAAGTCGCGTTCGGTGGTGTAGGACGCATAGGTGAGAGCTCCGCCCACCCCGGCCACGGCCACGAGCGCCAGCCCCACCAGCGACCCACGCATGGGCCGATGGTAGCAGACGGGGCCGGTGACGGAACTTTCAGCGGCCGGTGGGATCCAATAGAGGTAAGGCAACGCGCACTGATTGGGGTACACTGCCCATGAGTCCACATTCCACGGCCGAGGAACTGGTGAAAGACGCAGGCGCGCTCGGATGGTCAGAAGTTGCCGGAGGTGAGGCCGCGCTCATTCAGCGCTGCGTCGCTGGCGAAGAAGGCGCATGTGCCGAGCTCGTCTCGGGCCACGAGCGCATGGTGTACACCCTGGCGCTGCACCTGCTGGGGGACCGCGACGAGGCACTGGACCTCTCGCAGGAGGTGTTCCTCCGCGTCTTCCGCACCATCCACGGATTCCGGGGACACTCCTCCCTCAAAACCTGGATCTACCGCATCGTCATCAATCAGGCGCGCAACCGGCAGCGGTTCTGGCGGCGGCGGCGGCGGTCCGATCAGGTGTCGCTGGACCAGCACGTCGCCGAACATGGCGACCTGGAACAGGCCAACGACGGCACGTCCCCCGATCGGGCACTGGCGCGGAAGGAGCTGGCGAGCCGCCTGTGGGCCGCGCTCGACGATCTGCCATTCGACCAGCGGACCGTGGTGGTGCTGCGCGAAATCGACGGCCTCAGCTACGACGAAATTGCCTACTCGCTTGGCGTGGCCGTCGGCACGGTGAAGTCACGGCTCACGCGGGCGCGCCAGGAGCTGCGTCACCAGCTCCGGGAGAGCCGCTCATGATGCACGCCATGAGCTGCGCCGACGTGCAGGATCGGCTTGAGGAGTTCCACGACGATGAGCTGACGCTCGAGGAGCGCGTGGCCATCCAGGGACACCTGCGGGACTGTGTCACCTGCGCGCTGGTCGCCGGCGAACTGCACGAAGTACGTACCTCGCTGCGCGAAGCGGCGCTGATGCTGCCCGACCGTGTCGTCCCGGAAGCGGAGCAGTTGCCCCGGCAGGTAGTGGAGCGGCTGCGCATCGAAGATCAGTTCTCGTGGACATCCGAACTCCGCTCACGGTTCCAGGACATGCACCTGGTCTGGGCGGCACTGGGTGCCACGGCGGCGACGCTGGTGTGCCTTGTCGCCTCCATCGGCATGTTGCACGCCACCAGTCAGGAACGGCCGGGCTCGCTGGCGGGCCTCATCTCGTTCCTGGCCAATCCGGGGTCCAACGAAAACCCGATGCGGCTCGACGCCCGGATGCTGGCACCACGTTCCCGGACGGACGAAGCCCTCGTGGCGCTGCCGCCCATGGCCGGCAACGACGCGGTGCTGGCGCTGTCGGCGGTGGTGACGCGCGAGGGTCGCGTGCAGAATGTGTCGCTGCTGCCGGCCGATCGGGTCTATGGCGTCAAGGTGCGCCCCGACGTGTTGCTGGCCATGCTCCAGGCGGCATCTCAAGCCGAGTTCGAGCCCGCCAAGGCGTCGAGCGGGAGCCCCGTGGCCGTCAGCATGGTCTGGGTGCTGGCCAGCACGACGGTCACCGGCCATCCCAACGACGACATCATCCTCACGCGCCAGCCGGTCGATCCGGCTGACTCGCCGTATCCGGTCGTCGGGCCCCAGGCAAGCGAGCCCGTGCCTGCGGCGCCGGCGCCCGCCAGCGCTTCGTCCACGAATGAGTTGA
>CAZZGM010000382.1:0-3546 GCA_964653955.1 uncultured Bifidobacteriaceae bacterium
CGCCGTCCACCTCGATGGGGGCGTCGTTGCCGGCGTGGTCGAGCAGATGCCGCACGCGACGAATCTTGTCGACGCTGCGCGGAATGAACGACTGGCCACCGAAGCCGGGATTGACGGACATCACGAGGACAAAGTCGACGTCGCCGGCGACTTCTTCGATGGACGACACGGGCGTGGAAGGGTTCAGGACCACACCGGCACGTGCGCCCAGGCGTTTGATGGCGGCAATGGTGCGGTGCAGATGGGGCAGCACCTCCACGTGAACCGACACCATCGAAGCGCCCGCTTCGACGAACGCGTCGATGTAGCGGTCAGGGTTGCTGATCATCAGGTGCACGTCGAGCGGCCGTGTTGCCACGCGTTTGACGGCACGAACCACCGGCGGACCGATGGTGATGTTGGGCACGAAGTGCCCGTCCATCACGTCCACGTGAATGAGGTCCGCGCCGCCGGCTTCCACCGCGGCAATGTCGCGGGCCAGGTGCGCGAAGTCGGCCGACAGAATCGAGGGGGCCAGCTGCACGGTCATCGGCTGACCTCGAGCGCAATCGCATCGCCGGGATGCACCTGATAACCGCCCGAAGGCGTCTGCCGCGTGACGATGCCGGAGGGCAGTCCCGCGGCGGCGCTCTGCGCGGTAATCGTCACACGGAACCCGTGACTGCGCAGCAATTCGGCCGCGCTTTCGCCGTTGAGGCCGATGAGATCGGGCATGACATACGAAGCGCGGTCTTCGCCGCGATTGACCAGCAGGCGAACTTCAGCCGTCTCGACACCCGGTGCCGGGTCCTGGGCAATGACCACGTCGGCGGGATAGAGGGCTGAGCGCACCTCCGCGACATTGGCCGCCTGCAAGCCGTCCTGGATGACGCGGATTTCCGCGGCCCGCTGCGATTCGCCAACCAGTGCCGGCGCGCGTGCAATGCGCGGTCCGTCGCTCAACCACACCCGAATGCTGCGCTGCCGACGGGTTTGGGAGCCCGGCGGCGGTTCCTGTCCCAGCACGTGACCGGTGGGCACCTTCGGGTCGGCCCGGCGAAGTGCTTCGATGTTCAGCTGCAGATCCAGGGGATCGGTCAACGCGGTGGCCTCGGCCACCGAGCGGCCCATCAGGTCGGGCACGCTCACGTCGCGCGCCCGCACGGCCACGCGCGCCGCGATCAGGGCAAACAGCACGAACGTGACGGCCAGGGCGCCCGCCAGCAGGACGAGCTTGCCGGCCGTCCATACGCGGATCGGGATGGCCATTCGGTAACCACCCATTTTATGCCACCTCGCGCATCAACACCGCGCCGTAGAACGCCTCCAGCGCATCGGCAGGAGGGCTCGTCCGGTGGGTGTGACGGTGCGTGAAGTCCGCCCGTTCCAGCAGAAACGCCGCCACCACATCGTCATTTTCCTCCGGCTCGCTGGAACAGGTGGCATAAACCAGCGTGCCGCCGGGCCGCACCGTGCTGGCGGCGCGGTGGAGCAGCACACGCTGACGGACGGCCAGCGCCGGGAGGTCAGCCTCTGTGCGATTCCAGCGGATGTCCGGATCGCGGCGCAGCGTGCCCAATCCCGAGCAGGGGGCGTCGACCAGCACCACGTCGAACGTGGCCGCGGCAAAGGGCAGGTCGGTGGACGGGTCGATGTGCACGATGGCGGTTCGGGCCGTCTGCGCCCGCGCCAGCGTCTGCCGCAGCAGGCGCACCCGGCGCGCGCGCACGTCACACGCCACGACCAGGCCTTCGTTCCCGACACCGGCGGCCAGCGCCACCGTCTTGCCACCGGGCGACGCACACACGTCGAGGACCCGCTGGCCAGGCCGAACGTCCGGGAGCTCCGCAACGAGCTGCGACGCCTCGTCCTGCACCACGAACCATCCGTCTGCGAAGGCCTGCGTCGTGAGGGCCGCGCCCGACTCCACGTGAAGGCCGTGAGGCGCGCGTGTGGTGGGTACGGTCTCCACGCCTTCGGCACGAAGCAGCGCGGCCAGCTCCTCGCGTGTGCCGCGCGCACGGTTCGTGGCCAGGCACAGACGCGGCGGTGTGTTGTTAAAAGCCAGCCACGCCACCGTGGCTTCCTCGCCGTAGCGTGCCAGCCAGCGGCGCACGAGCCACTCGGGATGTGAATGACGAACGGCCAGCGCCGCGGCGTCGTTACCGTCCGGCCAGGCCAGTGTGTCGTGCTCGCGGGCCAGGGCACGCAGCACGGCGTTGACCATGCCGGCCGCGCTGGTCTTGCCGGCACGCCGTGTCAGCGACACGGCGTCGTTCACCACCGCAGAGGCCGGCAGGCGATCGAGGTAGAGCAGCTGGAACGCCCCCAGGCGCAGCGCCGTTCGTACTTCGGCATCGAGTGACGGAAGGGGCCGCCGCGATCGCAGACCGATCTGGTAGTCGAGCGCGAGGCGCATCCGCACGGTGCCCGTGGTCAATTCCGTCAGCAACGCCTGGTCGCGTGCATCCGGAAGCGTGCGGCGGGCGGTGGCGAGGCCGGACGGCAGGTCGGTGTGCCTGACGTCGTGAGCGAGGAGGACGTCGAATGCCGCGCGGCGAGCTGGAGCAATCACGGCGTTCCGAGCCGGTCGCCAGGTGTAAGTGGATGTCCCGCCAGAAACTGCCGCGCCGGCAGTGCACGTCCGCCTTCCGCCTGGATGTCGACGAGTGCCAGCACACCATCACCGGTGGCCACGTGCAGCGTATCGCCGGCGGCTGCGATGACGGTGCCGGGCGCTGGCGGATGGCCACCTGGCGCATCGACATGCGCATCCTGGGATCTCTCGAGGTGCAGTGCGACCGCCTCGACGAGCGGATCGACCACTGCCGAGCGGTGCACGATGAGGCGTCCACGCGGACCGAACGTATACGCGTGCGGCCACGGGTGCAGACCGCGCACCTGGTTGTGCAGCGCGCGCGCCGGACGGGACCAGTCCATCAGTCCCTCCTCTTTCTGCAATCGCGGCGCATAAGTGGCCTGCGCATCCTTCTGCGGCTCTTCGTCGGCTGGCTGACCTGCGACCAGGCGGTCGACGGTTTCGACAAGCAGACGCGCCCCGGCCACGGCAAGCGTGCGTTCGACTTCATCGGTACGATCGTCCGGCCCGATGGGTACGGACACCTTGGCCAGCATGGCGCCGGCATCGAGTGCCTTCACCACCCGCATGATGGTGACACCGGTTTCCGCATCGCCGTTCATCACCGCCCGGTGAATGGGAGACGCACCGCGATAGCGCGGCAGCAGGGACGCGTGCACGTTGATGAGCCCCAGGCGCGGCCAGGCCAGGAGCCACTCGGGCAGAATCTTTCCGTACGCGGCGACCACCCCCAGCTCCACGTCGAAGGCCGCGAGCGTTGCCGCCCAGGGATCGGCACTCAGCCTGTCGGGCTGCAGTACGGGAATACCCGCGGCCACGGCACGTGCCTTCACGGGCGCCGGCGTCACCTTCTGACCGCGGCCACGAGGACGATCGGGTTGCGTCACCACACACGCGACGGTGTGACGGGACGCCAGCAACGCATCGAGCGTTGGTACGGCAAAGGCGGGCGTGCCGAAAAACGCAAT
>CAZZGM010000383.1:0-3075 GCA_964653955.1 uncultured Bifidobacteriaceae bacterium
CACCTGCTGGAGCTTGAACTCGAAGCCGACCACGGGCGCCGGACCGGCGGACAGCTCGCGGCGAATCTTCACGCGGCCTTTCTCGAACTGGTGCTCGAGCAGCGACAGCACGTCACCGACCACGGCATTGATGTCCACGATCGTCCGCTCGGCCCCATCGGCCGCGTTCGAACGTGAAAGATGCAGCAGCCCATTGACGATGCGTGCGGCCCGGAATGTCTGTTTTTCGATTTTTTCGAGGACGGCCGTCCGCGGATCGTCCGGGTCGGCCTGCTCGAGCAGCATCTGCGTGAAGCTCGAGATGCCGGTGAGCGGCGTGTTCACCTCGTGTGCCACGCCGGCGGCAAGCACACCGAGCGACGCCATCTTCTCCGAAATCCGCAACTGCTCCTCGAGCTGTGCCCGAGCGGTGATGTCTTCGACAATCACGATGTGACCCGAGGCAATCTGACCGGCGGCATCCGGCTGAAGAGGCACGGAGGTCATGTTCACCAGCAGGCGTCCACCGGCACGTGACCCGCGCGCGACAATGGGCACACGGAAGGCCGTGCCTCCACCCGATGGCCGCTGCTGCTGCGATCGCAGCACCTCGACGACAGGCGTATCGAACAGGTCGGCCACGCGCCGGCCGAGCGCCTCGTCGGGACCAATGCCGTAGATGCGCGCCAGCGCCTGGTTCCAGCGCATCACGCGATCATCCAGCCCCAGCACCAGCAACCCATCGTCCAGCGATTCGAGGATGTTTTCGTTGAAGGCACGGAGGCGGTCGAGTTCGAAGGCCTTGAAGTGCAGCTGGCGATAGAGCCGGCCGTTTTCGATGGCAACGGCGGCCTGCCCGGCAACGGCGGTCACGAGCGCGAGATCTTCGCTGGACACCGGTTCGCCGCTGTCGCGCCGCCCCAGCAGCAGCACCGCAACCGCACTCCCCTGCGACACGCACGGCACGAAGCAGTAGATGCCGGTATCACGCCAGTACTCGATTTCTTCCGCGGGAAACCGGGCTGCCGCCAACGGATCATCGAGCCGGACGACGGCTCCCGAACGCACGCGGGCGCCAATGCCGGACGATGCCGGCAGCCGGAGGCCGCGTTCGTCCAGGCCATCGACGTGCAGCGGATCGAAATCGCCGCGGTCCGTCGCCACCAGGAACGCCATCGCGTCGACTTCGATGGTTTCGCTGATGCGCGTCACCAGACGTTCGGCGAGACGATCGAGCACGAGGTCGGTGTTGAGGTCGCGCGCAAACGCCATCAGCGCCTGCCGGTAGTCGTAACGATCGCGATAGAACGCGCGATCGATGGTGCGCTGCAGTCCGTCCTTCACGGGACGGGCCAGCAGGATGACCACCACCGTCGCAAGAAACGCAATGACCCACCGCTGGTCCGACTCACCCTGAAGGATGGACGCGCCCGATGCCCGGAGAATCAGCACGAACATCGCCACGCTGGCGGCGCCGGCCGACGTGTAGACCAGCAGGCGCTTGAGGATGATTTCGACATCCATCAGCCGGTAGCGCACGATGGCCGATGCAAAGGCCAGCGGAATGAACCCCAGCGGCACGGCCGACAGTTCCATCGGCAGTGACGGGTCCACGCCAAACGCAAACGGCACGGCGTAACCCAGCGCGAACGGGAGCGCCCCCAGCGCGGTGCCCCACACGATCCACCGAAGCTGGCGCCGCGCGGTGACCGAACGCGAGCGCCGGAGCGCGCGCACCAGCACCGCAAGGCCGCCGGTCAGAAACACGGCCAGATAGAGCAGCTCGAGCCGGTCGAGCAGCGCCACGACACGGACGAAGTAGTCGGGATCGAGCGACGCGCGCATGAGCGCGAGGATGCGGGTGCAGCCGAGGACGGCTGCCGGCAGGTACACGGCCGGCAGCCAGCGCGCCAGCAGCGCGGCGTAGCCCTCCTGGTGCGGCCGCTCCGGAAACACGAGCGCGAAGTGCAGAAACAGCGGCGGCAGCACCAGCAGCGCCACGACGTCCGCCCAGTAGAATGTCCAGTCGACTCTGTCGAAGCGCCCGCTGAACGAGAACGTCAGGACGCCGAAAAACGCCACCGACAGCCAGAAGAAGTGCAGCGTGGCCTGATCGAAGGGCCGCCGCACGCGCACGGCAGCGCCAACCAGCAAGGTGAAGATGCCCACCGCGGCCAGCAGGTAATAAAGCAGGCCCGCACCATCCGGCAGCGGTGCCAGCTGCACCTGCGCAACCTCGCGGCTCCCCAGCCGGAGCAGCGTATACACATGGCGCTCGCCGGCCGCCGCGTCTCGCTGTAAGGCAAGGACATCGGCACGGCCTTCCACGGGCTGGCCATCGATGGCCAGCAGCACGTCTCCGGGCCGCACACCCGCACGGTCGGCCGCGGACGGCATGGCCACTTCCGCCGCCACGACGCCCGCGGACCGCTCCACCCACAACACGCCGTCTTCGACATCGGTCGACAGGGCACGGGTGGCAATGTTGACGATACCCAGCAGCAGCAGGCACACGGTGACCGCAATGGGCAACACCGTCAGGCCTGTGGCGGGCCGCGACGAGATCGGCGGCTCAGGCAACCGGGAAAGGCGGGCGTTCAAGGCAACAGTACCAATGTGCCTGCGGCAGCAAACGACATACCACTCGCCGCTGCCGGTTCAGCGCACTAAATCATTGAAAAACAACCACTTAATGCCACAAAACAGGGGCGGAACCAAACCCGAATCCATTAATTCGGATCGTAAATCCAACGGCACGGACGCGTCGACTCAGAAACGAACGGTCAGGCCGCCAACGATACGCTTGGGGGGGCGTACTACCAGGAGCTCATCGTAGGTCGAAGCGCTGGACAGGCTCTCGTGGAACATGTTGCGCACGCCCACCAGCATCTCCCAGTGCGACCGCATGAAGTTCATGAACGGCAGTGACTGGTTGATCTGCAGTTCGAAACGGCCATCGAGGCCACGCGAACTTTCGAGATCCACGGCCCGCACGAATGCGCTGTTGAGCCGGTAAAACACCACCACCTTCGTGGCCGTCTGCGGCACGGCGGCTTCGAGCGACGTGGCCACGTCGTGCATACGTTCTGACTCGGC
>CAZZGM010000383.1:3085-3536 GCA_964653955.1 uncultured Bifidobacteriaceae bacterium
ATATTCGACGGTGCCGCGAACATTGGACACGAACGCGTGGGTCATGGTCACCCCAATGCCCTGAACGTCCGCGTCGCCCATCGACCCCACGTAGTAGTGGCCCAGAATCTCCGCCGGCCCCTCCGGAGGCCGCAGCCCGAACAGCGTCACCCGCTGGTCGCCAATCTGCTGCCGGAACGCGCGGACGCCAATGGATCCACCCTGGAACAGGCGTTCGAGCCCGGCTTCGTAGTGCTGGAGCCGCTGTGTCCGGAACCCCTCACGCGTGAGCGCCGAGAACGTCCGCTGTGGCGGCAGCCACGACTCGCGGGCAGGTGGCAGGAACTCCTGCGCGCCGGGAGCGGACAACTCCCGGGCTGCCAGCCCCTTGAGACGCCATCCCGGCGTCAACATCACGCTGGCGCTGACGTTGGGGCTGAACAGGGATGCCTCTTCCAGATAACCGTAGTGC
>CAZZGM010000384.1:0-3534 GCA_964653955.1 uncultured Bifidobacteriaceae bacterium
GGAGACGCGTGAGCAAGCCGGCGCAACGGCGGCCGACGCGTTCTACGATGCGCTCGTCGCGGCCGAGTCGGCAACCGTGCATGACTTCGACACGGCGAACTTCTTCGAGGGATGCCTTCCCATCGAAGTAATGGCCCACCGTGGCCGCGACACGCTGCGTTTCGGGCCCATGAAGCCGGTGGGGCTCACCGATCCGCGCACGGGCCGGTTTCCCTATGCGGCCGTGCAGTTGCGGCAGGATACGCTGGCCGGCGATCACTTCAGCCTGGTCGGCTTCCAGACCCAGATCAAGTGGGGCGAGCAGGCACGTGTGCTGCGGATGATTCCAGGGCTCGAACAGGCGGAGTTCGTCCGGTTCGGCATGGTGCACCGTAACACCTACATCTGCGGACCCAAGGTGCTGCTGCCGACATGGCAGACGCGTTTCCGTCCTGACCTGTTTTTTGCCGGACAGGTGTCGGGCGTGGAAGGCTACGTCGAGTCGGCGGCCTCGGGTCTGCTGGCGGGGCTGAATGCCGCGGCACTGGCACTGGGGCGCGAGCCGCGGACGTTGCCCAGGACCACGGCCATGGGCGCGCTGGCGCACTATGTGTCGCACGCCGATCCGGCGCACTATCAGCCGAGCAACATCACGCATGGCATCATGGAGCCATTGCCGCAGCCGCCGCGCGACAAGGCGCGGAAGAAGGCGCTGGTGGCCGAGCGTGCGCTGGCCGACCTGCAGGCGTGGGTCGAAGATCCGGTGACGAGCGCGCGCTGAGGAGTGTTCGTGCGGTCCAGACACCGTACTCCCGTGCGTCGAAGCCTGCTGGCACGCGGCGCCGTGCCCGAAGACGCCAGCAACCTTCGTGAGCACCTGAAGGCGTTTCTCGCCTGGCTCGAACTCAATCGCAACGTGTCGCCGCATACCGTGCGGGCCTACGACTCGGACGTGGGACAGTTTCTCGCCTGGCTCGCCAGCGAGCAGGACGTCCGGATTTCGCAGTTGGCAACGGCGCACCTCGAATCCGCTGCCGTGCGCGGCTGGATTGCGTCGCTCAACCGTGCGGGGCAGGCGCGCGCAACGGTGGCACGCAAGCTGTCCGGCGTGCGTGCGTTCATGCAGTATCTCCGGCGCGAAGACGTGATTGAGGCCGACCCGACCACGGCGGCCGCGGCTCCCGCGCTCGACCGCACGATTCCCGTGCACCTGTCCGAGACCGAACTCACGACACTGCTCGACGGCATCGACGTGTCGACACCGCTCGGACGCCGCGATCGCGCGATGTTCGAGTTGTTATATGCCTCCGGACTCCGGCTCAGCGAACTCGTCGGCGTGGATCTCGAAGACGTCGACCTTGGCGGGCGCCTGGTGCGCGTGCTGGGTAAGGGCGGACGCGAGCGCGTGATTCCGTTCAACCACTCGGCGGCGGAGGCCATCCGCACGTGGCTGAAGGATCGGGCGGCCATCGTGTTTGCGGTGGCGCCGGGCGGTGTGGCGTCTGCGAGAGCGGCACAGTCCGGGCGTGGTGGACGCCGGCGTACCGAGGAACCGCTGTTCGTCAACTATCGCGGCGGGCGTCTCACGGGACGGAGCGTCGACCGGTTGCTCCGGCGTTACGTGGCGCAATGCAGCACGCGTACCGGGATCAGCCCGCACGCGCTGCGACATTCCTTTGCCACGCACCTGCTGCGGCGCGGTGCCGACCTGCGCGGCATTCAGGAACTGCTCGGCCATGCCCGCCTCAGCACCACCGAGCGCTACACACACCTCAACGTCACAGAGTTGATGGAGGTGTATCGCCGCGCGCACCCCCGGGCGAAAAAAACCTCCGGCGAGTGAGCCGGCTGACGGCTGGTCGCCGTCGCGTGCCGTGTGTTCCGGTTGGACGTGAGCAGCCTGCCAGGCCTGCCATCGGTCTGCCCCAACGGCTGTTGTAAGCTCAGCGCTGCCGGTCCCCGTTGAAGGAGAACCACCATGAGCCGACGGTGTCCATTCGTTCGCGCCGCTTTCGTTCTGGCCTTGACCTTCGTGCTGGCGGTGCCGGCCACGGCCCAGGAACGCCTCTTCGCTCGCACCGGCAACAGCATTGTCGAAGTCGACACGTCGACGACGCGTTTCGGTGAGGTGCTCAGAACCTGGCCGCTCGCTCCCGGGAGGCGCATCGGAGCGCCCGCGGCCGTGACCGGCGGACGTTATCTCGTGTGGCTGGCGGTGCATGCCGCCACACCCGAAACCGATCAGCCGCGTCTCGATCTGGAAGTGTTCGACACGATCACCGGGTCCGTGTCCTCACTCATGCTCGGGTGGGGCCTGTTCTCCGGCCGAATCCTCGGCGCGAACGCCGAGGGCGACGAGCTGACGCTGCTGTCGTACGGTGTCGAGGCCGGCTGGCAGGTCACCACCGGAAACGTTCGAACGCTGCAAGCGCGAACCTACCCGCTGCCGTTCGGCCCCTGTTACGACAACTACGCCCTGGCCACCGAGGCCAGAGTGCTTTTCGCCCTGCGCCACGTGCAATGCGGATTCATTCCGGGAGGGCCGCAGTTCGTCGACATCATCGACCTGCGGGACGGCACCATCACGGAACGCGCTTTCGAAGTGCCGTTCAGTCTCGGCCAGACGGCGGCGGCCAATGCGGCGGGCACCAGGCTCTGGATTGGTGTCACGCAGCCTGGTTTCGAGGCGCTCATCGGCATGGCCCTGTACGACGCGACGACCGGCGAGCGCCTCGCCCTCAACACCGACGTGCTGCCCGCGCTCGCCGAGAGCGGTCCACTGCCCATGATGTTCGACGAAGCGACGAACGAAGTCAGAGTGGTCACCACCGATGGCCTGGTGACGGTCAACGGAGCGACGCTCGAGCCACACTGGACGGCTGATGTTCCGGTATACCGGGAGGGCCCCCCGTTTCCCGGTCAAACGCCCGTCTTCGATGCGCGTATCGTGACTCATCCCGTTGCCCAGAGCCTCTACGTGTACGAGTACTCGGCTCAACGGCCACGGTGGCTGTGCCATCACGCGGCACTCGTTGCGCTCGACAGTGGAAAAGGGACACGCCGGGCGGCAAAGCGGGTGACCACGGCGGACGGCACACCACTTTGCGGCAACGTGGAGTTCGTCGTGACGGTCGCGCCGGCGCGGCCGGCCAAATTCCGCGTCGAGGTGTCGGGCCACCGCGTCACGTTGTCCTGGGACCGTCCGCCCGAGGCGACGCACTACGAGGTGGAAGCAGGGTCGGCACCCGGCCTGCGCGATCTCCTGCGCGTGGTACCGAACGCCATACCGCTGGTCGTCGACAACGTTCCGTCCGGCACCTACTGCGTCCGCGTTCGCGCGCTCAACTACGCCGGCAAGGGGGCGTACACGGACGACCTGACCATCGTCGTGCCATAGCCCGGTACTCGATGTCTTCCGCGGTGGGCCACCCGCGCGCCAAGGGGGGAGATGCAGGCGCAGGCTCACTCCGCCCTGAGCGCAGGCTACGCGGCTGCCGCGGTCAGGATGATTGGCCGATCGCGCGTGATGACCAGCGTGTGTTCGTCGTGCGCGGA
>CAZZGM010000385.1:0-3529 GCA_964653955.1 uncultured Bifidobacteriaceae bacterium
CACCGGCCCGCGCGTGCAGGCGTTCGAACGCGCGTTCGCGGAGTACGTCGGTGCGCCGCATGCCGTGGCCGTGAACTCGGGGACGGCAGCGCTGCACCTGGCGCTGCTGGCCTCGGACATCGGTCCGGGCGACGAAGTGATCACCACGCCGCTCACCTTCTGCGCCACGGCCAACGTCATCGTCCATGCCGGAGCAACGCCGCGATTTGCCGACATCGATCCGCGCACGTGGAACCTGTGCCCCGATGCCACCGCCGCGGAGCTGACCGAGCGCACGCGCGCGCTCATTCCCGTGCACTACGCGGGCCGCCCGGCCGACGTGGCGCGTTTCCAGTCGCTGGCCGTGCGCCACAGGCTCACGCTCATCGAGGACGCCGCGCATGCCGTGGAAGCCGTGTCCGCCGGACGCAAGATTGGCACGACCGCCGACTTCACGTGCTTCAGCTTCTACGCCACCAAGAATCTCGCGACCGGTGAAGGCGGCATGCTGACCACGCGGCTGGCTTCCGGCGAACGGTTCGCGCGCGTGGCCAGCCTGCACGGCATGAGCCGCGATGCCTGGGCGCGATACGCCGGCGGCTCGCCGCACTACGACGTCGTGCTGCCGGGCTTCAAGTACAACATGATGGACCTGCAGGCGGCACTCGGCCTCCAGCAGCTCGCCGCCATCGAAGCACGCCTGATCCGGCGCGAAGCGGTGTGGCGGACCTACGACGAGGCGTTCGCGGACCTGCCACTCACGCTGCCCGCGCCGGTGCCGGCCGGCGACCGGCACGCGCGTCACCTCTATACCGTGCTCGTCAATCCCGAATCCGGCTGGACGCGGGACGCACTGGTCGAAGCGCTCGCCGGACGTGGCATTGGCACCAGCGTGCACTTCCGCGCGCTGCATCTGCACTCCTACTACGCGGAACGTTACGGATTCAGGCGCGGACAGTTTCCCGCCGCCGAACTGGTGTCGGACCGCGTGATGTCGCTGCCGCTTTCCGGAAGTCTCTCCACCGCGGATGCCCTCCGTGTCGCCGAGACCGTTCGCGACCTGATGCTGCGCAGGGACTGAGCACCACCATGACGCGCCACGACTCCTCCCCCGTTCTTTTTTGCGCCGCCGCCGGCCCCCGGCTGGGTTTCGGCCACCTGGTGCGCTGCCGGTCGCTGGCGCGCGCGCTCGGTGTGCCTCCCGTCGTGGCTCTCCACGGCAGCCGCCGAACACGCGCGGCCGCCGTCGCGCGCGGCCTGCTGGTGATATCGCCGAACACACCGCTCAGCGGTACCGGCGCGGCGCTGGTGGTCGTGGACGATCCCTCGCCCATCCGCGTGCGCACGTGGATCCGCCGCGCCCGGCAGGCCGGCGTGCCGGTGGTCTCGGTCCACGACCTCGGCCTGGGCTACAGCCACGCCGACCTTCTGATTGACGGCACCGTGTGCCCCGGCACCGCGCCTCCCGGCATCGACCTGCTGGCCGGTCCCGACTACGCCATCCTCGACCCGGCATTCGACCACCCCGCGCGCCGGCGTGAACAGCCCGACAACGGACGTGTGCTCGTGGCGCTCGGCGGCGGTCAGCACGTGCAGGCAGCCGCCGCGCGGCTGACCGCGGCCATTGCCGCAGTGGCGCCGGCGGCCCGGATTCGCATCGTCTCGGGATTCGCATCCGGTCAGCGAGTCACGCTCGAGCACGGCTCGTGGGTGCAGGCGCCGCACGGTCTGCTGGCCGAACTGTCGGCGGCCCAGGTGGCCGTCGTCGCCGGCGGCGTCACGGTGTACGAAGCCTGCGCCGTTGGTACGGCCACGGTCGGCCTGGCGGTGACCGCGGCACAGCACGACACCGTCCGCGCCATGGCGCGCTTTGGCGCCGTCATCGATGGCGGCTGCCTCCCGCTGGACCCGGGTGCGTGCGAACGCACGGCGGCGGCCGTGGGCCGGCTGCTGACGCGATCCGATCTGGCAATGCGACAGTCCGTCCTGGCACGCCGGCTCGTCGATGGCCGCGGTGCACGACGCGTGGCCGATCGACTGCATGCACTGCTGCGCCGGCATGCACACCGTCCGCGAACCGCAACGGGGGCTCTTGCTCATGCCTGCTGAGGCTCGCGCGGTGATCTTCGATCTCGACGACACCCTGTATCCGCGCCGGCGGTTCGTGCTGAGCGGCTTTGCGGCCGTGGCCAGGCACCTGGATCAGTACTGGGGTGTACCCGCGCGCGAGGCGTTCCTGTGTCTGGTGCGGGCCACACGCACGGCGCCGGGGCAGGAACTCCAGATCGTGACACGGCGCTTCTCCCTGCCCGAGTGGCTGGTGCCGCAGCTCGTGACCGTCATCCGCACGCACCAACCCAGCCTGCGCCTGCCGCGCGCAACGTGCCGGACGCTCGCGACACTCCGGACACAGTGGGCCGTGGGCGTTGTCACCAACGGACCGCCGGATCAGCAGGCGCGCAAGGTGGCAGCCCTCGGGCTGGCGTCACTGGTAGACGCCGTGGTGTATGCCGACGCCACCGGAGCACCAAAACCCGCGGTTGAACCGTTCCTGGTTGCGGCGCGCCAGCTCGGTGCAGCGCCGGACCGTGTGGTGTTCGTGGGAGACGACCCGCTGGCAGATGTGGCAGGCGCCCGCGCCGCGGGCATGTATGCCGTGCGTGTGTTGCGGTCAGGCCATTCCGCGGGGGAATCGGCCGACGCGGCACATGGCGTGGTGCAGTCGCTCGAAGAAGTGCCGTCGATCGCTGGAACGCTGATCGACGGACAGGGGAGGACTCATGTTGGCTGAACGTCGAAGCTTTGAAATCGGTCACTGCCGCGTGGGCGGCTCGTCGCCGCTGTTCATGATTGCCGAGATTGGGCTCAATCACGGCGGATCCGTCGACCGCGCACTCACGCTGGTCGACGCCGCGGCCGGCGCCGGGGCCTCGGCCATCAAGCTGCAGACGCTCGACGCCGCGGCACTGGTGGTGCCGGGTGCTCCCGCACCGGCACACGTGAACGCCGCCTCGATGGTGGACTTCTTCGCGCAGTTCGAACTGGACGAAGACGCCCATCACGCCATTGCCGCGCGCGCACGCCAGCATGGTCTTGCCGTCATGGCCACGCCGCTGTCGCTGGCATCCGTCGACATGCTCGAACGTGTTGGCGTGGACGCCTGGAAGATTGCCAGCGGCGACCTCACGTGGCCCGGGCTCATCAGGCGCTGCGCGCAGACCGGCCGCCCGATGGTCATCTCCACCGGCATGGCCGATCTTCACGAGGTGGCACTCGCGCTGGCCTGGGCACGCACGGGTGGTGCGCCAGCCGTCGCGCTGCTGCACACGGTGTCGGCCTACCCGACGCCAGCCGGCAGTGAAAATCTGCGCGCCATTGCCACGCTCCAGGACATCTTCGGCGTACCCGTCGGACTCTCCGATCATTCGGCCGACGGGAGCCCGATGCCGATCGCCATCACGCTGGGTGCCTCGCTCTACGAGCGTCACCTGATGCTGCACACCGGCGATGACGCGATCGACGCGCCCGTGTCGAGCACGCCCTCGGGCCT
>CAZZGM010000386.1:0-3527 GCA_964653955.1 uncultured Bifidobacteriaceae bacterium
CGACTGCGCCAGGCGTGCCAGACGCCGGGCGCAGTCGCCCTTCATCAAGGTCGAGGCGTCGAAGTTCACCGAGGTCGGCTACGTGGGCCGCGATGTCGAGTCGATGGTGCGCGATCTCGTGGAACTGGCCGTCGACATGGTCCGCGAAGAGCAGATGAAGGAGGTGGCGTCGCGCGCCGAACAGGCGGCCGAAGAACGCCTGCTCGATCTGCTGCTGCCGCCGCGCCCTCTGGCCCCGGACGAAGACCCCGCCCGTGCCCGCGAAGGACAGCAGGCGACGCGCGAACGGATGCGCGAACAACTGCGCGACGGCCGGCTGGACGATCGCCTCGTCGAGATCGAGGTGCAGGACCGCAGTGTCCCTTCACTCGAGATCATCCAGGGTTCGTCCATCGAGGAAGTGGGGCTCAATCTCAAGGAGATGATGCCCGGGCTGTTTCAGGGACGTTCCCGGCGCAAGCGTGTGCCGGTCAGCGAAGCGCGTGAGCGGCTGCAGGCCGACGAACAGCAGAAACTCGTCGACATGGAAGCCGTGTCGAAGGCCGCCGTCCGCCGCGTCGAGCAGACCGGCATCATCTTCGTGGACGAAATCGACAAGGTGGCCGGCCGCGAGGGCGCGCAGGGGCCCGATGTCAGCCGCGAAGGCGTGCAGCGCGACATCCTCCCCATCGTCGAAGGCACGACCGTGAACACCAAGCACGGCATGGTGCGCACCGATCACATCCTGTTCATTGCCGCCGGCGCCTTCCACGTGTCGAAGCCGTCGGATCTCATCCCCGAGCTGCAGGGACGTTTCCCCATTCGCGTGGAACTCGAAGCGCTTGGCCGGGACGAGTTTGTCCGCATCCTCACCGAGCCGCGCAGCGCGCTCGTCAAGCAGTACACGGCGTTGATGGCCACCGAGGGCGTCACGTTGGAGTTTGCCGACGATGCCGTGGCCCTGGTGGCCGAGTTCGCGGAAAAGGTGAACGAGCACACCGAGAACATCGGTGCCCGCCGGCTCCATACGATCATGGAGCGGCTGCTCGACGAAATTTCGTTCGAGGCCCCGGAACTGGCCGGCCAGGCCATTACCATCGATGCCGACTACGTGCGCCGCATGCTGGCCGACATCGTGCGCAACGAAGACCTCTCCCGCTACATCCTGTGACCTCTGCACACACGCGCCGGGGAGCCTTCGTCCTGTTCGTGTTGTGGGCCGGCCTGGCGGTGGCCTGCGGCAAGAAGGGACCACCGCTGGCACCGCTGCCTCGAATCCCTGCCGCACCAGCCAATCCGCAGGCCGTCCGGTTTGGCGACGACATCTACGTCTCGTTCACTGTGCCGTCGGCCAATGTGAGCGGCCAGACGCCCGCCGACATCACGGCCGTCGATCTGTATGCGATTACGGCCGAAGCACCGCCGTCGGGGCCCGACCTGACGCGTCTGGCGGAGCGCATCGCGTCGTATCCGGTTCATGTCCCGCCACCGGCGCTGCCCGACGTGGAACCCGAGCCCGGCGTGCCGGCGCCGCCACCGCTGCCCGTGTTGCCAGGCTTTGCGCAGGGGGCCACGGCGGTCGTGCGAGAGACGCTGACCGACGAACTGCGCCAGCCGGCGCCGCCGGTTGCGGACAGCAGGCCGGTGCCGGTCGTGGACGAGGAGGAGGCGGAGCCCCTGCCGGGGCCGCTGGTGGCACCCTCGGCGCCGGCGCTTCGCCGCCACTACTTCCTCATGTCCGTGGGGCGGCGTGGCCGGCCGGGAACGCCAACGGGCATCATGTCCGTGCCGGTCGGTGGCGGTACCACACCGCCTCTGGCGGTTGAGGTGGACTACACCGAGACGGCCATGTCGGTGTCGTGGAAACCATCCGCGGACGCCCGGCCGGTGCCGCCCGAGCCGGACGAGACGCTGCTGCCATCCAGGCCGTTGATGACGCCGCCGCCTCCCACGGCGTATCACGTGTTCGAGGTCCCGCGCGCGTCGCAGCGTGAGCCGGGGCTCTACGATCTCGTCCTGCCGCAGGCACTGACGCCACAGCCCGTCACGACACCGGCATTCCAGATTCCCGGTAGCGTCAGGTTCGGCGCGGAACGCTGTTTCGTGGTGCGGTCCGTGGAGCAGATGGCTGGTGCCACCCTGGTGGGACATCCGTCGGCGCCGGCCTGTGTGACGCCCGTCGATACGTTCCCGCCGGCGGCACCGCGTCAACTGGCGGCCATTGCCGGTGTGGGCGTGATCAATCTCATCTGGGAAGGCAATACCGAAAGCGATCTGGCCGGCTACGTCTTGCTGCGGGGATCGGCACCCGATGGCCCGCTGCAGCCGTTGACGCCAACGCCCATTCGCGAGACGACCTATCGCGATACGACCGCCGAACCCGGCGTGCGTTATGTCTATGCGGTGGTGGCCGTCGACACGGCATCGCCGCAGAACGTGAGCGAACAATCCAACCGCGTGGAAGAAGAAAGCCGGACACCGTGACCATGGACCGTATCTATCGAGCACGACAGGGAATGGGCGGCCGCTATGTCCTCGAACGGGACGGCGCGCTCTACTGGCTGGATGGCGACATCTTCGGCGACTACCAGCCGGGGCTGGAGATCGGACGCGACGAGCCGCTGCAGTGGCTGGCGCCGGTTTCGCCATCCGTGGTGGTGTGTATCGGGCTCAACTACCGCGATCACGCCGAGGAAATGAACAAGCCGTTGCCGGCCGAACCGCTGATCTTCCTGAAGCCGCCGACTGCCGTCATCGGCCCCGAGGAACCCATCAGGCTCCCCGACTGGGCCGGACGCATCGAGCACGAAGCCGAGATGGCCGTGGTGATTGGCCGCACCGCCTCCCGCGTCAGCGCGGCCGACGCGATGAGCCATGTGCTGGGCGTCACCTGCCTGTGCGACGTCACGGCCCGTGAACTGCAGCGGAAGGACGTGCAGTACTCGCGCGCCAAGGGCTTCGATACGTTCGCGCCCATCGGGCCGGGGATTGCCGTGGGCCTCGACCCGTCCAACCTCACCGTTGAAGGCTGGGTGAACGGCGAGCGTCGCCACCACTCCAACACCAATCAGCTCATTTTTTCGGTGCCGTTCCTGATTGAACACGTCACGCGGTTCATGACGTTGCGACCAGGTGACGTGCTCACCACGGGGACGCCGTCCGGTGTCGGCCCGCTGGTCCCCGGGGATCGGGTGATGGTGAAGGTCGAAGGCGTCGGTACCCTCGCCAATCCCTGCGTTGCCGCATGAAGGACACGATGACGACTCTGACTCCGATCGAAAAACTGCACGAACTCGAGCGCCGCGCCGAAGAAGGTGGCGGTGCCGAGCGCCTGAAGAAGCAGCACGAAGCGGGCAAGCTCACCGCGCGGGAACGGATGGAACTCCTGTTCGATCCGGGCACGTTCGAAGAGGTGGACAAGCTGGTCACGCACCGCTGCCGCGACTTCGGGATGGAGCGGCAGGTGATTCCCGGCGACGGCGTCGTGACTGGCCACGGCCGCGTCAACGGCCGTGTTGCCTATGCCTTCGCGCAGGACTTCACGGTGT
>CAZZGM010000387.1:0-2192 GCA_964653955.1 uncultured Bifidobacteriaceae bacterium
GGGCAGGCCGTCAACCTGGAACGGCCGATGGCGCCCAACGGGCGGCTCGACGGACACTTCGTGCAGGGACACGTGGATACGGTTGGCACGGTCAGCGAGGTGAGGGCCGAGGCCGGCTCGCACTGGCTGACGGTGGAGTTTCCGCCATCGCTGGCCCCGCATTTCATCAGGAAGGGCTCGGTGGCCGTGGACGGCATCAGCCTGACGGTGGCTGGACTCGGCGATCGCGAGTTCGACGTCCAGGTGATTCCTTACACATGGGATCACACGAACCTGCGGCACCTGCGCCGCGGCGACAAGGTCAACATCGAATGCGACATGATCGGCAAGTACGTCGTCCGGGCGCTGGAGGCCCGCCGGCCATGACGCGGTCGTCCAAAGTCGCCAGGCGCGCCGGCAGCGTGCGTGCTCGCGCGAAGGCCGGTTCGAAGTCTGCCACCGGCCGCCCGCCGTTTGCGCCCATCGAAGACGCGGTGGCAGCCATCCGCGCCGGACAGCTGGTCATTGTCGTCGACGACGAGGATCGCGAGAACGAAGGGGATCTGACGATTGCCGCGGAGAAGGTGACGCCCGAGGCCATCAACTTCATGATGACCCACGGACGCGGCCTCATCTGCATGCCGATGACCGGCGCGCGCCTCGACGAACTGCAGATTCCGCTGCAGGTGCCGGCGCAGCAGAACTCGACGCACTTCGAAACGGCATTCTGTGTCGGGATTGAAGCCAAGAAGGGCACCACCACCGGGATTTCGGCGGGCGACCGCGCGCGGACGGTGAAGGTGGCCATCAACGCCCGGACGCGGCCCGCGGACCTGGCGCGTCCCGGTCATGTGTTTCCACTGCGCGCGCGCGATGGCGGCGTGCTGGTGCGTGCCGGGCAGACCGAAGCCGCCGTGGACCTGGCGCGCATTGCCGGCCTCTATCCCGCCGGCGTCATCTGCGAGATTGCCAGCCGCGACGGCAGCATGGCGCGCGTGCCCGAACTGACGCGGTTTGCCCGCCGGCACAAGCTGCCGATGGTGACGGTCGCCGACCTCATCCGCTACCGGATGCGAACGGAGGGGCTGGTCCGCAAGGTGGCCGAAGCCGACCTGCCGACGGCGCACGGCCCGTTCCGCATTCACGGCTACGAAAGCGTCATCGATGGTGAAACGCACGTGGCGCTGGTCTGCGGTGACATCGGCGATGGCAGCAGCGTGCTGGTGCGGGTCCACTCCAAGTGCCTCACGGGCGACGTGTTCCACTCGGCGCGCTGCGACTGCGGCCTGCAACTGGATGCGGCCATGCAGCATATTGCCCGCGAAGGCCGCGGGGTCCTGCTGTACCTGAATCAGGAGGGCCGTGGGATTGGTCTGGCCAACAAGCTGCGGGCCTACGCTCTCCAGGACCAGGGTTTCGATACCGTCGAAGCCAACGAACGTCTCGGGTTCAAGGCCGATCAGCGCGATTACGGTATTGGCGCCCAGATTCTGCGCGACCTCGGCATCCGGACCATGCGCCTGCTGACGAACAACCCGCGAAAGTTCGTCGGGTTGCAGGGGTATGGACTGGCGGTGGTGGCCACGCTGCCACTGGAGATGCCGGCCTCCGAAACCACGCGCCGCTACCTCAAGGTCAAGAAGGACAAGCTGGGGCACCGCCTCAAGCTCGTCTGATTGACGGGTAGCCTGAAACTCAACTAGGATAAGGGTTTGCACTGCGCCTGTTGGTGGCGCGTGGGAGACTCGTGTTCGATCAACTGAGCCAGCGGCTGCAGGACGTATTCCAGTCCATTCGCGGAGAGACTCGTCTCAGCGAAGGGACGGTAGAGAACGTCCTGCGGGAAATCCGGATGGCCCTGCTGGAGGCCGACGTCAACTTCAAGGTCGTCAAGGCCTTCGTCGATCGTGTACGCGATCGGGCGATGGACCAGGCGGTCCTGAAGAGCCTGACGCCGAGCCAGCAGGTCATCAAGATTGTCCGCGACGAGTTGCTGGCGCTGTTTGGCGACGCGAAGGGCGGCCTGGTCGAAACCAGCGCCTCACCCCGCGTCATCCTGATGCTCGGCCTGCAGGGCTCGGGCAAGACCACCACCACGGGCAAGCTGGCGAAGTGGCTGTCGAAGCAGGGCCGCCACCCGATTGTCGTGTCGACGGACGTGCGGCGTCCGGCGGCCATCCAGCAGTTGGCGGTGGTGGCGGGCAAGGCCGGCG
>CAZZGM010000387.1:2202-3518 GCA_964653955.1 uncultured Bifidobacteriaceae bacterium
GATGTCGTCATGCTCGACACAGCCGGCCGGTTGCACATCGACGACGAGCTGATGCACGAGCTCGTGGCCATCAAGGATGCGGTGTCGCCGACGGACCTGCTGTACGTCGCCGACGCGATGACGGGTCAGGACGCCATCAAGAGCGCCGGTGAGTTCAACCGGCAGGTCGGCGTGACGGGCGTCGTGCTGAGCAAGGCCGATGGCGATGCGCGCGGCGGCGCGGCGTTGTCGGTGGTGTCGGTCGTGGGCGTGCCGATTGCGTTTGTCGGCAGCGGCGAACGGCTGGAAGATCTCGAGGCGTTCCACGCCGATCGTTTCGTGTCGCGCATGCTGGGCATGGGCGACGTGTTGTCGCTCATCGAGAAGGCCGAAGAGGCCATCGATGCCGGCGACGCCGAACGGCTGGAGCAGAAGATCCGCAAGGGCGGCTTCACGCTCGAGGACTTCCGCGATCAGTTGCGGACGCTGAAGAAGATGGGCCCGCTCGAGCACATCATGGGGATGCTGCCGGGCATGGGCAATCTGAAGCAGCTGGCCGAGCACAAGCCGGACGAGCGGCAGTTGCGGCGCGTCGAGGCCATCATCAACTCGATGACGCCCGAAGAACGCCGGCACGCCGAACTCATCGACGGCAGCCGCCGCAAGCGCATCGCGAAGGGCAGCGGCACGGCGGTGGAAGACGTCAACCGGCTGATGAAGCAGTTTGCCGAGATGCAGCGGATGTTGAAGATGGTGGGCCAGATGACGGGCGAGCCCATCCCGGCCCCGCCGCGGAAGAAAAAGAAGAGTCCGTTCAGCTTGATGAAGTAAGGCAGAAGGCAAAAGGCAAAAGGCAGAAGCAGAAGTAGGAAGGCAAAAAGCACATGTTGAGCATTCGGATGCGTCGTACGGGGTCGAAGAAGCGGCCGTTCTATCGCGTGGTGGTGACCGAGGCCCGGACGCCCCGTGAGGGTGCGTTCCTCGAGATTCTGGGGATGTACAACCCGCGCCAGAAGCCCGCGGTCGTCGAAATCGACAAGGCGCGCGTCGAGCACTGGATTGCGCAGGGCGCGCGGCCGTCCGACTCGGTGCGGACGCTCCTGGCACGGCACCTCACCCGCGATCGCGGTGCGGTGGCCGAGCCCGTGACTGCGGAACCGGTGGCGCCGACGGCGCCGACGGCGTAAGGACATAACGGTGGCAGCAGACCTGAAAGGTCTCGTGGAAGCCGTGGCGCGTGCGCTGGCCGATCAGCCAGACGCCGTGCAGGTACACGAGACCGAGCGTCGCGGCAGCACCGTGTTCGAGCTGAGTGTCGCGCCGGGCGATATCGGGCG
>CAZZGM010000388.1:0-3502 GCA_964653955.1 uncultured Bifidobacteriaceae bacterium
CTGCGACAGCGCCTGCGTGAAGCCGTTGTCGCAGGACGAGGTCGACGGTCTGTCGGACGATCCGGAGGAGATGGCCCAGCAGCTCGCGCAGATGGCCGGGCCGGGCGCGCAGATTTTCGTGGACGGCTTCGGCGGTGGCCGCCTTCCGCCGAAGGACCAGATTCAGCGCATCCGCTTCAACAGCAACTCGTACTCGGCCGAATATCACGACGCCGGCATGTCGCGTGTCGAGGTGGTCACGCGCCCGGGCATGGGCGGCTGGCGCGGCCGCATGAACTTCGGTTTCCGTGACGAGTCGCTGAACGCGCGCAACGCGTTCTCGTCCGTCAAGGAACCGACCGCGCAGCAGCGCTACAACCTGAGCTTCCAGGGACCGGTCGTCAAGGGCCGCAGCGGCATTTCGATCTCGGTGGACAGCAACAACTCGTTCGACTCGCGGACGATCCTCGCCCAGGACCCGACGGGTGGTTTCGCCAGGGGGCTGGCCAGGAACACCACCGACAGCATCAACGCCAACGTCCGGTTCGATCAGGCGGTGGGGCAGACCGGCCAGGTGCGTCTCGAGTATCAGCGCCGCGGTACCGATCGCGGCAATCTCGGCGTCGGCGATTTCGATCTGCCCGAACGCTCGTACGAAACCGAGACCATCAACGACATGTTCCGCGTCCGCAACACCCGCGTGCTCGGACGTGACGTCTTCAGCGAACTGCGTTTCGAGGTGAACACCAGCGAAACGACCACGCTGCCGCAGTCGCTCGATCCGACCATCCGCGTCAACGACGCGTTCACGGCCGGCGGCGCCGGACAGTCGGGCGAGCGCTCGAGCCGCGAGATCGAACTGGCGCAGAACTTCGACTTCACCATCGGCCGCCGCCACTCGCTGCGCGCCGGCGTGCGGCTGGAAGCCGGGTGGTGGAAGAGCACGCAGCAACAGAACACCAACGGCACCTACGTGTTCACGAACTACGACAACTACCTGGCGGGCCTGCCCGCCACCTACACCATCCGCATTGGCGACCCGCTGGTCGAATATTCGCAGATCAGGGCCGGCTGGTACATCCAGGACGACATGCGCATCGGCCGGAACTGGAACGTATCGCTGGGCGTCCGCCAGGAAGTGCAGACGCAGATGGCCGACCGTTTCAACATCGCACCGCGCGCGGCCTTTACCTGGAACGCGACCCGCAAGACCACCGTGCGCGGCGGCTACGGGATTTTCTACGACTGGTTCGACTCGAACCTCTACGAGCAGACCGTGCGCGTCGACGGCTTCCGCCAGCAGGATCTCATCATCCAGGACCCGGGCTTCCCGGCCGTGGCCGGCAGCGGCGGCATCACGCTGCCGACCAGCGTCATTCGCGCCGCGTCGCTGACGCAGCCGATCATCCAGCAGGCCTCGCTGGGCATCGAGCGGCCGCTGACGTCGTGGTCGAACCTGCGGATGGACTACATGTGGACGCGCGGCACCAACACGCTGCGCTCGGTCAACGTCAACGCACCGGTGGATGGCGTTCGCCCCGATGCGGACTTTGGCAACATCACCGAAATCCAGTCAACCGGCCGCAGCGCCAACGACCGCCTCACCGTCAACCTCAACGCCCGCTACGATCGGCTGCGGCTGTTCGGCAACGTCATGTATCAGCTGCAGAGCGCGCGCAACTACTCGGACTCGGCGACGGCGCTGCCGTCGGACAGCGTCAACCCCGACGTGGACTGGGGTCCGTCGGGTCAGGACATCCGCCACCGCGTCTTCTTCATGCTCAACACGCCGATCTGGCAGGGGATTCGTGCCGGGTTCAACGTCCAGATCGCCTCCGCGCGGCCCTACAACGTGACCACCGGGCGCGACGACAACGGCGACACGGTGTTCAACGACCGGCCCGCCGGCGTCGGCCGCAACAGCGAACGCGGTGCCGGCTCCATCAACGCGTCACTGCGCCTCAACAAGACCATTGGCTTTGGTGGCCCGGCCAGCGGCGGTCCCGGTGGTCCGGGCGGTCCGGGTGGCCCGGTGATGGTGCCGCCTCCGGGCGGTGGCGGCGCAGCCGCCGGTGTTCTGAACCAGCGTGGTCCCGGCGGCGGCGGTGGCGGTCCGCAGATCATGGTCATGGAAGGCGGCAACGCGAAATACCGCCTGGATTTCTATGCCCAGATCTCCAACCTGTTCAACAACGTCAACTACGGGACGTTCGTGGGCAACGTGCTGTCACCGTTCTACGGCCGCGCCACTTCGGCGGCCGCGGCCCGCCGCACCGAAGTGGGGTTCTCGCTCGGATTCTGATTTCCCGCCCGCGTCCTGACGCGATGTCAGACGGCATAAAATGCCTCATTGATGCCGTCTGTCATCGTCGTGGGCGCCGGGGTGGTGGGAGCCACCGCGGCCTGGGAACTGGCCGCCGCCGGCGCGCGGGTACGCCTGATTGACGCCCGGGCGCCGGGTGACGGAGCCACGCGAGCGTCGGCTGGTGTGCTGGCTCCTTACATCGAAGGCCATCCCGCATCGCCGCTGCGCGAACTTGGCCGGCAGAGCCTCGACCTCTACGACGAATTCATCGCACGTCTGCGCGCCGACAGCTACCGCGAGGTGACCTACGACCGCAGCGGCACACTGGAGGTGGCGCTCACGCAGGCCGATGCGGAGCGCCTGGCCGAGGTGTCCGCGGCGCTGTGGCGCGATGGCGTCGAGGCGCGCTGGGTGCCGCCAGCCGTCATTCCCGACATGGAACCCGGCGTGTCGCCGGCGGCAACCGGGGCACTGTTTATTCCCATGCACGGCTACGTTGGCGTGTCGTCGTTGACGGCGGCGGCCGTAGCCGCTGCCGCGGGACGCGGCGCGGAGGTGATGCAGGACTGCGGTGCGTTGGACATTGCGTCCACGCCAGGCGGTGGCGTTGCTGTCCGCCACGCCGCCGGAGTGCTGGAAGCCGATCAGGTGGTGCTGGCCGCCGGCAGTTGGTCATCGCAGGTGCGCGTGCACGGTGCCGAACCCGTGCCGGTAAAACCCATCCGCGGCCAGTTGCTGCAACTCGGGACCATGCGCGGTGTCATCGGCCGTGTCATCTGGGGCGCACACGGCTATCTCGTGCCGTGGGCCGACGGGTCCGTGCTGGTGGGCGCGACGGTGGAAGACGTCGGCTTCGACGAATCGACCACGCCCGATGCCCGGCGCGCGCTGCTCGACCTCGCCGCATCGCTCGTGCCCGAGCTGGCGACGGCCGGTATTGCCGACATGCGGGCCGGCCTGCGCCCGCGAGGCCCGGACGATCTTCCCTTGCTCGGACGGTCTGCGGCCGTGCGCGGACTGGTGTACGCCGCTGGCCACTACCGTAATGGCGTGCTGCTGGCACCGCTCACCGCCGAGCTCGTGCGCCGCTTTGTCTTCGACTCATCCACTCCGCCGGTGCCGGCCCTGGACCCCGCCCGATGCGGCCATTTCTAGACGATGAGCGCGCCCGCTGGCGGGGATGGCAGCAGGCCCATCAGCAGGCGCTGAACGAGCTGC
>CAZZGM010000389.1:0-3208 GCA_964653955.1 uncultured Bifidobacteriaceae bacterium
CGAGCGCGGAGGTGGACATCCGCTGCATCCGCTGCGCCGGCGAGGGCTGCGCGATGTGCAAGCGAACCGGGTGGCTCGAAATCCTCGGCAGCGGCATGGTGCATCCGGCCGTGTTCGAATCCGTGGGCTACGACCCGGACGAGGTCACCGGGTTTGCGTTCGGCATGGGCATCGAGCGCGTCGCGCTGCTCAAGTGGGGCGTCGAAGACATCCGCCTTTTCTACGAGAATGATCTGCGTTTCCTGGAGCAGTTCGGACAATGAAGGTGCTGCTGTCGTGGGTACGTGAGTTCGTCGATATCGACGAAACGGCCGAAGCCATTGGCCGCACTTTGTCCTTGCGCGGCCTGGCGCTCGAAGGTCTGGAACATCTCCCGCACGTCACCGCCCGCCCCGGTGGTGCCACCGATCCGGACGGCGACTGGCTGCTGGACTTCGACGTCACCGCCAACCGGCCCGACTGCCTGTCGATGGCCGGCATCGCGCGTGAGATTGCCGTGGTGTATCAGCTCCCCTTCCGGGAACCGTCCGTACGGTGGCCGGCACCCGCGCCTTCCGCCGACGCACCCGCGGTATCCATCTCCATCGAGGCGCCCGACGTGTGCCGGCGTTATGTAGGCGCCGTGGCCGACGTCACCGTTGGACCGTCGCCGACGTGGATGGCCGACCGTCTGGCGGCATGTGGCGTGCGCCCCATCAGCAACGTGGTGGACATTACCAACTACGTGCTGCTGGAGATGGGCCACCCCATGCACGCCTTCGACTACGCGCGCCTGGCCGGTCCCGCCATTGTCGTGCGGCAGGCCCGTCCCGGCGAGCCGCTGACGACGCTCGACGGCAAGTCGCGCACGCTGAACCCCGGCATGCTGGTCATAGCCGACGCGGAGCGTGCCACGGGCCTGGGCGGCGTGATGGGCGGCGGCGACTCCGAAGTGTCGGTCACGACCCGCCGCATCGTGTTCGAGGCCGCCTGGTTCCAGCCCTCCCCCGTACGCGCCACGGCCAAGGCACTCGGCCTGCGCACCGAGGCGTCCGTCCGTTTCGAGCGCGGCGCCGACATCACGGCACCACCCGTCGCGATGATCCGTGCCGGCGCGCTACTGGAAGCAACAGGATCCGGGACGCTCACCGCGCCGCTGGTGGACGTCTATCCGCAGCCGCACGTTCCCGTTCGTATATACCTGGCACGGCCGCGCGTCGAAGGCCTGCTCGGCATGACGGTGTCCGACGATGCCATCGTGCGTATTCTCACCGGGCTCGGCTTTGCCGCGGACGCCGACGAAGGCGGCTGGCAGGTCACCGCGCCGCCCTGGCGTGTCGACATCCACCGCGACGTGGATCTCATCGAAGAGGTCGGACGTCACTACGGGTTCGAGCACCTGCCGGTGACGTTCCCCGGCGTCCAGCAGGCGCCCGAACCATCCGATCCGCGTATTGCCCGCGATCAGCGGGCGCGGCGCATCGCACTGGCGACGGGTTTCTCCGAAGCCATCTCGTTTGCCTTCATCGAGGCACGTCACGCCGAGCCGTTCCTCGGTGGCAACAGCGCCGTCGCACTCGCCAACCCGCTGTCCGAAACCTTTGCCGTCATGCGCCCGAGCCTCGTGCCCGGCCTGGCGCAGGCAGTCGGCCACAACCGGCGGCACGGCCGGCGCGACATCCAGCTTTTCGAAATCGGCACCCGATTCTCGCCGCACGGCGAAACGCGGGCACTCGCGCTCGCCTGGACGGGCGCAGCCACCCCGGATCACTGGAGCGGGCGCGCGCGCGACGTGGACTTCTTCGACATCAAGGGCGTCGTCGAACACATCGCTGCCGCGTTCGACGTGGTGTGCGACGTTGTCGCGCCCGATGCCGGCTCCATGGAAGCCGGTGTCCTCGTCGCGGGCCGCGCCGCTTTCGTCCGCGCCGGCGACTGTCAGATTGGATGGATGGGCCAGCTCGACGGCGCCGTGCTCGATGCGCACGATGCGCCGGCGCAGGATGCGGTGTACGCCGCCGAAATCGACCTCGATCGACTCTCGGCGCTTGCACCCGCGGCGGCGCGGCGCGCGGAAGCGCTGCCGCGTTATCCGTCGACGTCGCGCGACATTGCCTTGCTCGTCGACGAGTCCTTGTCTGCCGCCACGGTTCGTGGCACCATTCGATCCACCGCGCCCCCTACGCTGGTGAATGTCATCGAGTTCGATCGCTACCAGGGCAAGGGCATTCCGGATGGCAAGGTCAGTCTGGCCTTGCGCCTGACCTTTCAGTCCCCGGAGCGTACGCTCACCGATGGCGAGGTGGATACCGCCACCACGGCCATCGTTGACACATTGGCCGCGCAGCTGGGAGCCGTCCGGCGATAGTTTGGCAAGTTCCGATTCGAGGTACACGTGGCAACGAAGAGTGCGGCAGGACTCGAGCCGATTGACCGGCTCGAAGAGAAGATCAAGACGCTGGTCAGCCTCATTGGCCGGCTGAAGAACGAACAGGCCCGTGTGACCGACGAGAACGCGCGGCTCCAGCACGAGCTCGACGCGCTCAAGACGCGGCTGGCCGATGCGGAGGGTACGTCGGCCGAGGCGGCATCGCTGCGGGAAGAGCGTGATCTCATTCGCACCCGTGTATCCGAAATGCTGCAGCAGCTTGATGGCCTCAACCTGTAAGGAGGCGGTTCTCCCGTTGCACGGGAGCCTCCGCGGCTGAGGACGCCCACCATGGCGGAGCTCAAAGTGGTCACCGTCGAAATTCAGGGCCAGCAATATCCCATCCGGACGGCCCTGGACGCGTCGTACGTGCACCGGCTGGCGGCCCACGTCGAGTCGCGCCTGCAGAAGGCGGCCGTTGCCGCGCCGTCGGCCGACACGGTGGGCCTGGCCATCCTCACGGCCCTCAACATCACCGATGAGTTCTTCCGCGCCCGCGACGAAGGTGCCGAACGTTCGGGCACGCTGGCTGAACGCACGGCGGCCATCGAGCGGATGGTCGATCAGGCCCTGCAGCTGGCTGAGTAGTTCCCCAGCGGCTTCGCCGGATGTTCGTCGCCGGCTTGACCCGGCGCCTTCCCCCACCTAAGATCATCGAGGTCCTGCGTTGTTCGTGATGGTTTCCCGGAGGCTTGTCTGAGCCAACGTTAAACCCAAGCGAGTTGCGACGGCTGCGTGGTGTGCATGCCTCCGTGGTGAGGAAGCCTGAAGCGTGGTTCTTACAGCAGCTCCACCTGCTCT
>CAZZGM010000389.1:3218-3498 GCA_964653955.1 uncultured Bifidobacteriaceae bacterium
CAGCAATCCTCCCCACACGGCAGAGCGGGACCACTTTTTTTGCGTGACGGTTTCGGATGTGGGCGAACACGCCCTGCTGGCGCGTATCCTTGCGCGCCTCCCCCGGCCGGGAGCCCAAATCCTGGTCGGGCCGGGCGACGATGCCGCGGTGATTGCGCCGCGGCGTCATCAAGACCTCGTGGTCACGACCGACGCGATGGTCGAGCACGTCCATTTCGAGCGGGCGTGGTCGGCCGCCGCCGACATCGGACACAAGGCCCTCGCGGTGAACCTCAGCGAC
>CAZZGM010000390.1:0-2116 GCA_964653955.1 uncultured Bifidobacteriaceae bacterium
GACCGTTGGTGGCGACACACGCCTGGTGGCCATCGAAGACGCCACCAACGGTCAGTTCAATCACGCGGCGTTCCTGCAGCAGGGCAGGCAGCATGGCATCGACGAGGCCGGGCGTGGCGCGGGCCTGCAGCTCGACGGCAGTGAGGTCGCCCAGCCGCAGCAGCAGATCGTGCAGGGCGTCGGCCGAACGTGCCTGCTGCCGTTCGTTCAGGCACTGCCCATCGCGTTCGATGGCAGCCAGGGCTTCGGCGTCGACCAGGTCGCGGAGTTCGCCTTCGCCAATCAGCTCCGCCAGTTGCGATTGATCGACGGCCAGCGCCTGCGCGCGCCGTTCGGCCAGGGGCGCGTCGCCGTCGTACAGATAGTTGGCGACATAGCCGAACAGCAGTGATGCAGCAAACGGAGAAGGCGTGCGTGTGTCTACCGTTGCCACACGGATGGTGCGCCGGCGAATCCTGCCGAGCAGCGCGACGAGCGACGGCAGGTCGAAGATGTCGCGCAGGCACTCGCGGTAGGTTTCGAGCAGGATGGGGAACGAGCCGTACCGCGCCGCCACGGCCAGCAGGTCCGAGGCGCGTTTGCGTTGTCGCCACAGCGGCATTCGTGCGCCCGCTCGCCGGCGCGGCAGCAGCAGCGCGCGGCCGGCGGCTTCCCGGAAGCGTGCGGCAAACATGGCGGTGGCACCAAGCTGGCGGACGACCAGCGCTTCCACTTCGTCGGGATCCGGCAGGAACAATTCGGCATCCGGCGGGTGATCGCCTTCGGGCACGCGCACCACGAACCCTTCGTCGCTCCACAACACTTCGGCATCCATGCCGCGTTCGTCACGCAGGCGCGCGGTCACGGCCATGGCCCACGGCGCGTGAATGCGGCTGCCGAACGGGGAGAGTACCGAGACGCGCCAGTCGCCCATATCGTCGGCGCAGCGTTCGATGATGATGGTGCGATCGTCGGGTACCGCGCCGGTGGCGCGCTGCTGGTCATCGAGGTACCGCAGCAGGTTGGCGGCAGCCAGACGGTCCAGCCCGTGTGCCTCGTGCAGACGCCGCACGGCCTCGTCATGAGGGGCCGCGCGCAATTCACGCGCAAGCGCGCCAATGGCCATGCCGAGTTCAATGGGCCGGCCGGGGCCTTCACCTTTCCAGAACGGCATCTTGCCTGGTTCGCCCGGTGCGGGAGACACCAGCACGCGGTCGTGCGTCACCTCTTCGATGCGCCAGGTCGACGCGCCCAGGACGAACGTTTCGCCGGCGTGTGTCTCGAACACCATTTCTTCGTCGAGTTCGCCGACGCGCACGGCGTCCTTGCCCGCGCCGGCCAGGAACACGCCGTAGAGGCCGCGGTCGGGAATGGTGCCCGCGTTGGTCACGACCACGCGCCGCGCACCCTGCCGGGCGATCACGGTGCTGCCAATACGGTCCCATGTGAGTCGCGGCTTCAGTTCCGCGAATTCATCGGACGGATATTTCCCCGACAGCATGTCGAGCACGCCGTCGAAGGCGCGGCGGCCGAGATCGGCAAACGGAGCGGCACCGCGCACGAGGCCGTACAGCGCATCGACGTCCCAGCGTTCCATGGCGGCGATGGCCACCAGTTGCTGCGCCAGCACGTCGAGCGGATTACGCGGATACCGCGACGGCTCCACCTGCCCGCGCTGCATGGCCGTGGTGACGGCGGCGCAGGCGAGAAGGTCGCCGCGGAACTTCGGGAAAATCACGCCCGCGCTCACTTCGTCGACACGATGTCCGGAGCGGCCGATGCGCTGCAGGCCGCTGGACACCGACGGCGGTGCTTCGATTTGCACCACCAGATCGATGGCGCCCATGTCGATGCCCAGTTCGAGCGAGGACGTGGCGACCAGCGCGCGCAGTTGGCCGCTCTTGAGGAGATCTTCGATTTCGGCGCGTTGTTCGCGTGCCAGCGAACCGTGGTGCGCGCGGACCAGCGCTTCGCCGGCCAGTTCGTTGAGCGCGCCGGCGAGCCGTTCGGCCAGCCGCCGCGAGTTGACGAACAGCAGCGTGGATTGATGCGCGCGAATCAGGTCCAGCAGGCGCGGATGGATGGCGCTCCAGATGGTGGGCACCGGTGGTTCCTGACCGGGCGCCGCCGGTGGATT
>CAZZGM010000390.1:2126-3490 GCA_964653955.1 uncultured Bifidobacteriaceae bacterium
ACCGGCACTTCGACGGTGAGCACCAGGCCTTTGGGTTCCCGGGCGTCGATGACGGTGACGGGCCGAGGCGTGACGGGGTGTGTGCCGGGCGCGGCAAATTCGTCGTGCACGTCCTGCAGAGGCTGCCGGCCGGTGGCGGCTTTGCGCTGTTTCGTCGCCCGCGGCACTTCCACGCCGCCCAGGTACCGTGCCACCTCGTCGAGATTGCGCTGCGTGGCCGAGAGGCCGACGCGCTGGAGGCGATGGCCGGCCAGGTGCTCCAGCCGTTCGAGCGACAGCGCCAGGTGCGCGCCGCGTTTGGTGGACACCAGGGCGTGGATCTCGTCGATGATCACCGTGTCGACCGAGCGCAGCCGATCGCGGGCCTGCGAGGTGAGCAGCAGGAACAGCGACTCGGGCGTCGTGATCAGGATGTCCGATGGCTGGCGCAGGAACCGTGCGCGCGCAGCGGCCGGCGTGTCGCCAGTGCGAATGGCCACGTCGGGCGTGTAAAAGGACTCGCCGATCGCCGTGGCGACATCGGCAATGCCGGAGAGGGGCGCCTGGAGGTTGCGTTCCACGTCCACGGCCAGGGCTTTGAGCGGCGACACATAGAGCACGCGGCATCGTGCTGCCGGTGCCGGCGGCGGCGAAAACATCAGGCGGTCGAGGCACGACAGAAACGCCGTCAGCGTCTTGCCGGTACCGGTCGGCGCGAGAATCAGTGTCGACTCGCCGCGGGCGATGACCGGCCAGCCAAGGCGCTGCGGCCGCGTGGGAGCCGTGAAGGCGCCCTCGAACCATTGCCGGACTGCACGGTGAAAGGGGAAGGCTCGTCGCGCCGCCGCCATAGCCGTATAATGGTGCCATTCATGGGTGACGCCGCCGAAGGACTGATTGACGCTGATGCGCGCTTGCAGGAGCGCATGGAAGAACTGGAAGAAAGCCGGAAGGCGGCGCGTGATCGCCGTCCGAAGATCGACCCGGAGCGCGCTCGCGCCACCGAGTCGCTCCGGCTGGCTCGCACCGAACTGCAGCGGCAGTTCGAGGCCATCGCGCATCCGGCGCGACGCGAGCAGATTGCGCAGGCCGTCGCTGAAATCGAGCGCCGGCTGGCCGCAATGAGCTGACGCGGCTTCCGGTTCGTTTTACCAGGGCAGCGTCGACTGCCCCATCTCCCCCAGAATCCGCCGCAGCGCTCCACTGCCATCGTCCAGCAGGTGTGCGGGCAGCGGCGGAGCAGGCACGGGACGGCTGGACGTGTCGTCCAGCAACCGTAAATACCCGTCCACCATCTCCGATAGCGTGTGCCGCGTCAGCCAGTAGCGGCGCGCCGCATCGCCCAGGCGCGCACGAAGGGTGGCATCGTGCGCCAGCGCCCCCAG
>CAZZGM010000391.1:0-3487 GCA_964653955.1 uncultured Bifidobacteriaceae bacterium
GTGGACGGAGCTGGCCGTGTTTGCGAACAACCCGTGGAAGGAGGCCTGACGGCCTCTTTTCCCCAGGGCGCGGCGTTCCGCCTTCTGCTTTTCAGGGCGTCGCTTCGGCGTAGGCCACACGCACGGCACCGGCAATGCGGCCGGGCTGCCGGCCTTCGTAGGCGGGCGTCAGCTCCTTCGTGATGGTTTCTTCGGCCTCGGCGGCACCAACGCCCTTTGCCTTCAGTTCACGGGCGCGCCGCTGGACCGTTTCGAGAAAGCGCTGATACTCGACGATCATCTGCGCATCGCCCATGTCGCCGTGGCTGGGGACCACCCTGGTGGCGTTCAGCCCGGCGAGTGTCGACAGCGCTTCCAGCCAGACGCGGATGCTGGAGGACGGGCTGATGACCGCCGGCAGCGCAGGCATGGCCACGTCGCCGGAGAAGAGCACTCGGTCTTCCTCGACGAAGGCCACCGTGTCGCCGCGCGTGTGCGTCGGGCCCACCGCCATGAGGCGAACGTGCACGCCGCCCAGGTCGAGCCGATGTTCGCGCTCGAAGACCGTGTCGGCGGTGCGATAAGTGACGCCGTCCAGCAGTTCGGCGACGAGCGGCGACCGTTTGCTGAAGGTCTGTGCGAGTTGCAGGTTGAACTCCTCGATGTCCTGCACCTGCGCGCGGGCCCGCAGCATCCGTGTGCTTTCAGGGAAAGCCGACGCACCGAGATCGTGCTCGGGATGGAAATGCGTCGTCACGAGGTATAGCTCGGAATTTTGGCTGACCTTGCGCACTTCGCGCAGGACGGCCTCACCGTTCCGTGGTCCGAGACCGGTGTCGATGACCAGTGTCGCGCGTGTGCCAACGACAATTCCGACGTTGGGGACGAGGCCGACGTTGCCGTCGGGGATCGCGTAGGTGTGCGCGGCCACCTTCGTCGTGACGCCCTCGCGGATCAGCGGATCCGGCGGTGCCTGCGCGTGCGCGGAAGCGAGAAGGAGCGCCAGGACGCTGGTGATGGCGGCGCGGCGGAGCGCGCACTGGCGGGCAGAGACGGTCGAGGCAGCGGTCGAGGTCATGGAGTACTCCTTCCCAGGCCGTGAAGTGTAGTGCAGGCGTCACACGCGCGTCGTACCGCAGCGCTCCAGCGCGATGAACCCGCGACGACGGCGAGGGGAAGGCTGTGGTCCTGCCGCGCCTCAGTGAGTCCCTTCGAAAGTCCCTACGGAGCTGCTGATGAAAATCCCTCCGCTGACCACGAATCGTGCGATTTTACTGAGAGATTTTGGAGCCGGCGAAAGGACTTGAACCTTCGACCTGCTGATTACGAATCAGCTGCTCTACCAACTGAGCTACGCCGGCCGGCGGGAAGGACTGACGGCGCGCCGCAAGCGGCGCGAACTCCGCATGTTAGCACGACGGCAGCGGCGCACGGTAGTGCCGCCCGAGCGGCGCTTGAGGGAGCGAGCGGTCCAGGATGCCGTGACTTCTGAATCAGACCGCCACCACCCCTGCGGCTTGCCCGGCTAGGCTTCCCGCGCTACCATCGGGTGTTCAGGGCCTGCCTCACCGGCTCGCCGTAGGTGTCCCGTCCCAAGATGCTGCCTGCCGCCTCGGATCGTTCGTCCATAGTCGTGCGCGGGGCGCGTACGCATAACCTCAAGAACGTCAGCCTCTCGATCCCTGTCGGCAAGCTCGTCGTTGTCACGGGAGTCAGCGGCTCGGGCAAATCGTCGCTCGCCTTCGACACCATTTACGCGGAAGGGCAGCGCCGCTACGTCGAGTCACTGTCGGCCTACGCCCGCCAGTTTCTCGAGCGGATGGAAAAGCCGGACGTCGATGCTATCGAAGGTATCTGCCCGTCCATTGCCATCCGCCAGAAAAACTCGGTGCGCAACCCGCGCTCCACGGTCGGTACCGTGACCGAGGTCCACGACTACCTCCGCCTGCTGTTCGCGCGCGTCGGCAAGACCATCTGCCGCCAGTGCGGCGAAGAAGTCATCCGCGAGACGGCCGAGGTGGTCACCGATCGCCTGCTGCGCCTGCCGGAAGGCACACGCCTGCTGCTCGGCTACGACCTGCCGCTCATGGACTTCCGCAATGCGCCGCAGGACGATGCCGCGGAGCCCGCGGACGCGGAGGTGGAGGATGCCGGCAGCGCGCCGGCGGCGCCGCTGGCCGCGGTAACCGACGCGCTGCGCAAGAAGGGTTTTGGCCGCCTGCTCATCGACGGCCAGGCCGTCGCCTTCGACGATCTGGCGCCGGATGCGCTGGACGGACGCACCGTGGTCGGCGTCGTCGTCGATCGACTGCGGCTGGACGGGGACCTGCGCTCGCGGCTGACGGACTCCATCGAAATCTGCTACCAGGAAGGCGGCGGCGCGGCATGGGCCCTGGAATTGCCGGCCGACGGCAAGAGTGATCCGCACCGGCACGAATACTCGGAGCGGTTCGAGTGCCGGACATGTGGCATTGCCTACGAAGATCCGCAGCCGCGCCTGTTCTCGTTCAACAACCCGTTTGGTGCCTGCCCCACCTGCCACGGCTTCGGCAACGTCGTCGAACTCGACATGGATCTGGTCGTACCGGATTCGTCGAAGACCATTACGCAGGGTGCGATCGAGCCGTGGACCAAGCCGCACTACCGGACGCACCTGGCCGCACTGAAACGTGCGGCCAAGGCGCGGAGCATCCGCCTCGACGTGCCGTGGGGTGAACTGACCGAAGACGAACGCCGCCTCGTGACAGAGGGCGATGGTGGCGACTACGAAGGCATTCGCGGCTTCTTCCAGTGGCTGGAGAAGAAGAAATACAAGGTGCACGTTCGTGTGTTCCTCAGCCGCTATCGTGGCTACCTGACGTGCCCGGACTGTGGCGGAACACGGCTGCGCCGCGAGGCCCGCGACGTGCGGGTCGGCAATCTCACCATCGACGCAGTGTCGGCGCTCACCGTTCACAAGGCCGAGCAGTTTTTCGACGCGCTCGTGTTGTCGCCAAAAGACGCGGCCATCGTCGACAAGGTGCTGGTCGAAATCCGCCGGCGCCTCGGCTTCCTGCGCGACGTCGGTCTGGACTACCTGACGCTCGACCGCCTGTCGTCGACGCTGTCCGGCGGCGAGGCCCAGCGTATCAACCTGGCCACGTCACTCGGCTCGGCGCTGGTCGGCACGCTGTACGTGCTGGATGAGCCGTCCATCGGCCTGCACACGCGCGACAATCAGCGGCTGATTGCCATCCTGCGGCAGTTGCGCGATCAGGGAAATACGGTGCTCGTGGTGGAACACGACGCCGACATGATTGCCGTGGCCGATCACCTGATCGACATGGGACTCGGCGCTGGTGAACACGGCGGGCGGGTGGTTTATGCCGGCAGCCTGGAAGGGCTGGCGCAGGAGCCGCGGTCGCTCACGGCCAAGTACTGGCGCGGCGAGTTGTCCATTCCGGTGCCGCCGCAGCGCCGCAAGGGTATTCCGCAGCGGATTCGTCTGATTGGCGCGCGCGAACACAAC
>CAZZGM010000392.1:0-360 GCA_964653955.1 uncultured Bifidobacteriaceae bacterium
GGACGGGCCACGTCGGGCGGGGCGGGCCGCTGCTGGACCTGCTGGGCGCGCGCCTGGGCGGGCAGGCCGGCGGTTGCCAGCACGACGAGGACGGGAATGAGCCACTTCATCCGACTATCGTAACAACAGGCGCAGGAAAGGCGTGAACCGCTGTCAGTTTGCAGGGCCGAAGCTGGCCAGCAATGTCTCGGCCTCTGTCACGCCCGGATCGCCGTCGGGCAGACGTGTTCGCCTGATACGCACAGCCTCTTCGGCGGCAGCCCGCGCATTGGCCGTGCGCCCGGCCTGCCCCAGCAACCGGCCGTGTGCCAGCAGCGCCGTGGCCAGCGACGGATGGTTGGCTGGCAGCACCTGCCGCAG
>CAZZGM010000392.1:370-3483 GCA_964653955.1 uncultured Bifidobacteriaceae bacterium
CATCATCCGCACCGCCTGATTCGAGAGGGTGAGCCCCTCGTCTTCGTGCCCCGTCTCGGCGCGCAACCGGCCCAGCAGGGCCAGCGACGCGGCAATTTCGGCATGCGCCGGTCCCAGCGTCCGCTGGCGTGTGGCCAGGGCCTGACGCACCAGCCCTTCGGCCTCCGAACGTTTGCCCAGGGTGACGAGCACGCGCGCCAGATTGTGCTGGCCGCGCGCCACGGCGGGATGATCCGGTCCGAGCGCCGCCACGCGAATGGCCAGCGCGTCGCGGAACATCGGCTCCGCGTCCGCTGGATTGCCGCGATCCTCCAGCAGCGAGGCGAGGTTGTTGAGCGTGACCGCCGTTTCCGGATGATCGCGGCCGGCGGTTTTCAGGCTCACGTCCAGCGCCGCCCGGTACATTTCTTCGGCCTTGTCGTACTCGCGGCGATCGTGGGCCAGCGATGCCAGGTTGTTGTAGGTGAGGCCGACCTGCGGATGATCCGGTCCCAGCGTGGCCAGCCGCATGTCCAGCGACTGCCGGGCGTAACGTTCGGCCTCGTCGAGGTTGCCGAGCCGATCCTCGAGCTGACCCATCTGCATCAGCGAGTTGGCCAGCAGCGGATGATTGCCGCCGTAGGCCACGCGGCGGATGTCCAGCGCTTCCTGGAGCATCGAACGCGCTTCGTCGAAGCGGCCCAGGTTCCGCAGCAGCAAGCCGAGGTTGTTCAACGTCACGGCCACCTGCGGATCGCCGGCCGGCCGCAGCTCGCGCCACAGCGCCAGCGCCTCCCGCAGCAGCACCTCCGCCTCGTCATAGCGCCCCTGGAGATCGAGCACCAGCCCCAGCGCGTTCGTGGACGAAGCAATCGTGTCGTGGCGATCGCCGTGCAGTTGCCTCCGCATCTCCAGCGCCCGGCGAAGCAGGGTTTCGGCGCGCTGGTAGTCGCCCTTCTCGCGTGCTACTTCCGCAAGCTCCGCCACCGTGCCGGCTACCGCCTCGTCCGGACCGTTGGCCTGAGCTTCGCGCCGGGCGAGCGCGTTGTCCAGCAGTGCCTCCGCCTGATCGAACAATCCGAGCTGCCGATACACACGGCCGATGGTGTCCATCAGCCGGCTCTGTACGCGCGGCTGCGCCACCAGATCCGACTCGACGCGTTCGGCACCACGTTCCAGCAACTCGCGCGCGGTCACGGTTTCGCCGCGCGACTGGCGCGGGTCCGACACCTCGAACAGGCTCACCAGAAACGACGATACCTGCTCGGCGGCATCACGCTCCTGCTGCGCGATGTCGCGTTCGCGCGCCACCCGCGCCGCCTGCAGCGACACCAGGACGGAGAAGCCGACCAGCAGCAGCACGAACAACGCCGCCGTGGCCACACCCCACGGGTGACGCGATACGAAACGGCGCGTGCGGTAGCGCCACGTGGCCGGGCGCGCGTGAATGGGATGGCCGTCGAGAAACCGGCGCACGTCGGCCGCCAACGCTTCCACCGACGCATAACGCCGGCTGCGATCCTTGTGCAGTGCCGCGCCGGCAATGGCATCGAGATCCGCGGGAAGTCCCGCCGTCACGGTGCTTGGTGACGGCGCGTCCGTTTCGCAGACCACACGCTCGATTTCCTGTGCCGTCAGAGTCCGGAAGGTATGCGGCCGCCGGCCGGTGAGCAGTTCGAACAGCACTACGCCCAGCGCATACACATCCGCGGCCGTGGTCACCGGCTCGCCGCGCACCTGTTCGGGCGACGCGTAGTCGGGCGTCAGCAGCCGCATGCCCGTCATCGTCCGAGCCGACAGGTCGGGATCGTCGCTGTCGATCAGCTTGGCAATGCCGAAGTCCAGCAGCTTGGGTGTGCCGTCCGGCGCCACGAGGATGTTCGACGGCTTGATGTCCCGATGGACGATGAGGTGGCGATGGGCGTAGTCGACGGCATCGCAGACCGTGAGGAACAACGACAGGCGATCGTGCAGCGTCAGCCGTTGCGCGCTGACGTAGTCGTCCAGGGGTACACCCTCGACGTACTCCATCACCAGGTAGGGCCAGCCGTCCTCGGTGGTTCCGCCATCCACGAGCCGCGCGATGTTGGGATGCTGGAGCGAGGCCAGAATCTGCCGTTCGGCGCGGAAGCGCCGCACGCGGTCCTGATCCAGCAGGCCGCGCACCACCTTGATGGCCACACGCTGCGCAAAGACACCGTCCGCGCGTTCGGCCAGATACACCATGCCCATGCCGCCGCGGCCGATTTCCGACACGATGCGATAAGGCCCGAGCCGCTGTTCACCGGGGGGAGCCGTGCCTGCCGCCACTTCTTCGAGCGTCCGGCCCACGGCATGTTCCAGGCTGCCGTCGTCGCTGGCGTCCGCGGCCAGCATCGACATCACCAGCGCTGCCATGTCCTCGTCGTCCGCACCGGCGCGCACCAGCGCGTCGCGCTCGGCGGCCGGCCGTGCCGCGGCCTGCTCGAACAGCGCCTGCACTCGCGCCCAGCGTTCAGGCGTCATGTCAGGACGGGGCGGCGTGCCCCAGGTCGACGCGCAGCCACGCCTTGGCGAGGCGCAGTTCGCGGTCGACCGTCGCGGCCGACACGCCAACGGCTTCGGCCGTTTCGTCGTAGCTGAGGCCGCCGAAGAAGTGCAGTTCGACGATGGACGCTTTCCGGGCGTCGAACACCGCCAGGCGATCGAGCGCGTCGTGCAGGTCGAGTACGTCCATGTGCTGCTGTGGCGTTGGCGGATCCACGTCGTGCAGCGCCACGCGGGGTGCGCCGCCGCCGCGTTTGTCGCGCAGGCGGGCGCGGGCGTGATCCACGAGAATGCGGCGCATGGTCCGCGCCGCAATGGCCATGAAGTGTGCGCGATTCTGGAAGGTGACGTCCGCGTCCAGCAGCCGGAGGTAGGCTTCGTGGACCAGTGCGCGGGTCTGGAGGGTGTGGTCAGCGCGCTCCGAACGGAGCGCGCGATGGGCGAGGCCCGACAACTCGTCGTAGACGACGGGCAGCAGCCGATCCAGGGCGGCGCGGTCGCCACCGCACCACGCCTGGAGAAGCAGGGTTGCCGTTCGTCGTTCCGACGAGGGCATCAGGTCATCCTTCGACCAGGAGGAAGGCAGGGTCCTCGATGTACTCCTTCAC
>CAZZGM010000393.1:0-2312 GCA_964653955.1 uncultured Bifidobacteriaceae bacterium
CTCGTCGGTGAAGATGACCTTCGTGCCGTCGTTGTTGAACGTGGCCGAGTGCCAGTAGGCGAAGTTCTTGTCCGACACGTAGTCGAGCCGCTTGGGATGCACCGGGTCGGAAATGTCCATCAGGATGCCGTTACCCGAGCAGGCACCCGCCGCGAGACCGACCTCCGAATACACCGTGATGTCGTGACACTGGTTGGTCACCGACGTGCGCTGCGTGCCCGGGCCATGGTCGCCGCCCTGCCAGAGACCGGAAATGGCGCCCGTGGTTTCATCCGCGAAAATGCGGGGACGGTTGACGATTTTCGCGTCCTGCGGCGCCAGCAGCGGCACCTCGATGACATCGATGCTGAAGAGCGCCGTGTTCTCGTCCTTGTCGGGCGCTTCGCCCGAGCAGCCTTCCAGTTCCTCGCCGCTCCGCACCGCACCGGTACCCGAGCCGTAGATGTAGAGCGTGGACTTGTCGGTGGGGTGCGGCACCAGCGTGTGGGTATGCGAACCACGACAGGTCTGCACGGCCGCCACCTGGCGCGGCTTGCTCATGTCGGTAATGTCGAAGATGCGCACGCCGCGGAACCGTTCGTTGCTGACGGTTTCGGCCACGCCCTGCACGCCGCAGTCGACGCGGCCGCGCGTCTGTTCCACCGACATGAAGAGGAGGTTGCCCCACACCGACATGTCACCCTGTCCGCCCGGGCACACCACCGAGGCCACCAGGCGCGGGCGCCTGGGGTTTTCGATGTCGTAGGTGTTGAAGCCGTGGAAGTTACCCACCCACATGTGGGTGCCGGCAAACGCGAGATCCGAGTTGGCGAAGTCGAGCCCACCCGGACGCGGCGGCCCCGCGGGCTGTCCTGGCGCGGGCGCCGGAGGCGCGGCCGGCGCCGCCGGCGGCGGTGCCCCCTGCGGCCGTTCGGCGGGCATGGCCACGCCCGCCGGGTTTTCCGGATCGAAGAATCCATCCGGACGCGGCAGAGTGGAGACGAGCTCCATGTTCCGCGCCGCCACGCCGGCGTCCTTCATGCCGGCCTTGAGGCCAATGCGCGGATCCTTCGGATCGGGCGGGGCCTGCTGTGCCTGTCCCGCCATTACCAGGCCGCCTGCCAGCGCGACCGCCGTCAACAGCCGTGTCGTCACACCCTTCATTTCTGCAACTCCCTCAGCAACAGCAACATCCGATCGATTTCCATCTGCTGATCGGACTCGACATCGGAGGCAAACTGGAAAATATCCCCGTCCTGCCCGGCGCCTGGCGACGCAAAGAGGTCGCGGACCATCACCAGTGCCCCACCGTGGTGCTTGATCATTCCCTGCAGGAACAGCCGGTCGAACTCCACGCCCTTCGCGGCTTCGAGCGCCGCCATCTCTTCCTGCGTCAGCATGCCCGGCATCAGCGTCGCACCATGCTGATGGTGCGCATGCGGATCCGGCAGCGTCTGCCCCCGGGCCCGCAGCCAGTCCTGCATCATCTGGATTTCGTCGAGCTGCGAGACCTCGATGCGCCTGCCGAGCAGCTTCATGTCGTCGCGGCTGGTGCGCGGCGGCAGCAGCGCCACCATCTCGAGCGCCTGCTGATGGTGGCCGATCATGCCCTGCATGAACTCCACGTCCGCCGGCCTGAACTGGACCTTCGACAGGTCCGTGGCTTCGGCCGCGGTCACGACGCGTCCCTCCTGGCCGGGCGCGCCGGGTTGCAGGATCACAGGTCTGGCACCGGCAGAGGTACCCGCCGCCCCGGTGCTACGGCACCCGGACGAGACAGCCACCAGCAGGCCAAGGACAATCACGGAAACGCGTGCAGTCATCATCTGACCGTCAAGAATAGCCCAAGGCTGGCCGGCGGCGCCTCGTGGCCACCGGCGGCCGTCCCTACTGCCGGCCCCGCTGCGGCGGCGGGTTCTTCAGGCGCTGATACTGGCCGATGCCGGCATTCACCTTGAATTCCATGCCCATCCGGCCGATGTCGGCCGACGCGCGCGTGGGGTCGCCCGTGACACCCGAGTCCTGCGGTCCGCCCCATGGCCAGATGCGGTCCTTGCGGATGCCCTTCGGATAGACGTACAGCATCTGCGAGGTGTCGCTGATGCCGGCATGGGAGCCGACAATGCTGTCGTCATAGCCGAACTGTGCCAGCATCCAGGCCCGGTAGTGCTCGCGGCCGCCCTCGTAGTAGTCGGTGATCGCGAACACGCGCGTGCCGTTGCCCTTCCACTCCTCGTTCAGCTTGTCGGCCACCGCGCGCATGCCGGCCTGGTTACCGCCGCTGTCGCCAATGAAGAGGATCTCGTTGAAGCCGTGCACCTGCAGGCTGCGGG
>CAZZGM010000393.1:2322-3479 GCA_964653955.1 uncultured Bifidobacteriaceae bacterium
GGGCCGCCGCGTCGAGCAACTGGTCGTAGGCCGGCGACGGCAGCGAGATGGCCCCGGGCACCTGGCGGTCCGGGTCACCTTCGGGCACGTAGGCAACGACCGGGGCCACCAGCGTGTTGCCAATCCGGCGCGCCATCATGTCGGCACCTCGCGCCACGATGAAATTGTGCTTGCCGAGCACCATGTGGTACCCGTTCTTCTCGGTACCACCCGTCGGGATGATCACCGTCCGCTTGCCGGCCTTCAGCGCATCCCGCGTTTCTTCCCACGTCAGCTCGTCGATGAACACCGTGTCGGGCGCGCGCGTCGGTGTGACGCCCGCGGGTGCCGTTTCGAAGGTCGGGCGCGGCGGGCCCGGCGGCGGAGCGGGGCGATTGCCGGGGCGGCCGCCACCGGCTGCCGGCGGCGCCGGCACGGGCGGCTCGGCATTGCTGGCCATCCGCTTCATCTGCGCCACGGCGTTACCGACCTTGATCTCCAGCAACTGACGTCCGATGTCCGGCGACGCCTTTGCCTGGTTGTTGCCGCTGACGCCGTTGTTCTCGAAGTCGTTGCCCGTCAGGCGGTCCATCCGCACGTGCTGCGGGGCCACGAACAGCAGCTCGGAGGTGTCGAGGATGTTGGCGTGGTTCCCCACCTGCCCCGGCTTCACACCCAGGATTTTGGCGGCCAGCACGTCCTGCTCGGCGTGCGACTTGGTGTAGTAGTCGTCTACCCAGTAGGCCCGCGCGGCGCCCGCCCACGTCTCGTTCAGCCGCTCGGCCGCGGCGCGCATGCCACCACGATTGCCGCCGGAATCACCGAGGAAATAGATGTTGGTGAACCCGCCGGCCTTGAGCGACCGTCCGGCGTGCACCAGCAGCTCGATGAACCGATCCTCGGGCAGCGTGATGGTGCCGGGCTTGCCCATGTGGCCCGTCGCCGTTTCCCAGCTGCCTTCGGGCACGTAGGTGACGATGGGCGCGACCAGCGTGCGGCCCATGGCGCGGGCAATCCGATCGGTCGTGTGGAGCATGACGAACTTGTGCTCGCCATCCACCATGTGCGGCCCCTTCTGCTCGGTGCCGGCGGTGCCGATGATGACCGACGTCCAGCCGTCCTTCACCAGGTCGCGGACTTCGGCCCAGGTGAGATCCTCGAGCATGACGCTGTCTGGC
>CAZZGM010000394.1:0-350 GCA_964653955.1 uncultured Bifidobacteriaceae bacterium
CGCAGGAGGCGTGGACCAATCGCGGCACCGGCCTCGACATCCCGGCATTCGTCCGCGAGGTGGTCGAAGAACTCGCGTTCCAGGCGCGCCACGATCGCCGCGTCGATCGCCGCTCGGGCGTCAGCCAGCGCATGCCCATCAGCGTGCTCGAAAGCGTGGTATCCAATGCCGAACGGCGGGCGCTGTCCGCCGGTGAAGAGGTGGTCGTACCACGCGTGGTGGATCTCCATGCCGCCCTGCCCGCCATTACCGGCAAGCTCGAACTGGAATATGAAGGCGAACTGAAGGGTGCCGACCAGGTGAGCCGCGACATCATCCACGCCGCCGTTGCCCAGGTGTTCGACGGCTAC
>CAZZGM010000394.1:360-3474 GCA_964653955.1 uncultured Bifidobacteriaceae bacterium
CATCGGCGTCACGGTCCTCGAGGGATACGGGCTCACCGAAACCACGGCAGCGCTCTGCGTCAACACGCCCACTGACCAGCGCATTGGCACGGTCGGCAAGCCCTTCCCTGGCACCGAAGTGCGCGTCGGCGCCGACGGTGAACTGTTGTTCCGCGGCCCCCAGGTGTTCGACGGCTACTTTCCCGACGTCGACACACGGGCCATTGTCGAGTGGTTCGACCTTGGCGGCACGCTGGATCTGGGCGACATGGAACCCGCAGCCGACGTCGTCCGCAAAGCCGGCGACGTGCAGGGGCTCCTCGACCTGTCCCGACGTGCCGGCCTGCCGGCCGCGTCGGCGCCCCACACGGCCGCCGCGGTGGACTTCGTACTGGAGGGCCTGCACGCGCGGAAACAGATCAGCCGCAGCGACGGACGCGGCTTTCACGGCAGCGAACCCGTCCGGCGTCCGGGCGAGCGGCCCACACCCGTGCTGACGCCCGATGACGATGATGAACCGGGCCGCGGCCGGAAGAAGAAGCGTTATTACAACTGACGGGCCCTGCACCTGCCACACGCCATGACGCACAGCAGCACGTGCGGTAACCAGCGCGGCATGCCATGAAATTCAAGTACACCAAGTACGTCCCCAGCCTGCTCGACGACCTCGACATGGACGAGCTGATGTCGAAGCTGAGCGACCTGCTGCTATCGAGCGGGTTCGACTCTCCCTGGGATCCCTCCGGCGGCATGGACCGGACGATGCAGGCCCTGCACGATGCCATTCTGGAAGCACTGTTCAGCGGTGGCGTGCTCCCTCCCGACGTCGTCGAGCGACTGTTCGGAGGTGAGGCGGATGGGAGCGAGGACGACATCCGGCAGCAACTGGATCAGCTCATTCAGGAGATCGTCCAGCGGATGCAGGAATCCGGCTACATCACGCCGGCGCCAGACCTCGATGCCGAACGCCAGCGCCGCGCCGGTGGTGGTGGCGGCGGAGAAGGCGATCCTGGCCAGGTGCAGTTCGAGGTCACCGACAAGGCACTCGACTTTCTCGGCTATCGCGCGCTGCGCGACCTGCTCGGTGCCGTCGGCCGCGGCAGCGCTGGACGGCACGACACCCGCGACCTGGCCTCGGGCATCGAAGCGGGTGGTGCGCCGAAGCCGTACGAGTTCGGCGACACGCTCAACATCGACGCCACGGCCACCATCCTCAACGCCGTCACCCGCCGCGCCCGCGGCAACGCCACCGCACCGCCCGGCGACGTCGACATCGACTACACCGACCTGATGGTGGCGCAGGGCGAATACCAGACATCGTGCGCCACGGTGCTGATGCTCGACTGCAGCCACAGCATGATCCTCTACGGCGAAGATCGGTTCACGCCGGCCAAACGTGTCGCCATGGCACTCGCACATCTCATCCGCACGCAATATCCCGGCGACACGCTGAAGGCCGTGCTGTTTCACGACAGCGCCGAAGAGATCCCGGTGCGCGAACTCGGACGTGTCCGCGTCGGCCCCTACTACACGAATACGCGCGAGGGCCTTCGCCTCGCCCGCCGTCTGCTGGAGAAGCAGCGCAAGGACATGCGGCAGATCGTGATGATTACCGACGGCAAGCCGTCCGCGCTGACGCAGGACGACGGCCGCATCTACAAGAACGCCTTCGGCCTGGATCCGTTCGTCATTGCCGAAACCTTCGCCGAAGTATCGGCGTGCGCCAGGGCCGGCATCATGATCAACACGTTCATGCTGGCGCGCGACTACGACCTCGTGGCGTTCGTCCGCCGCATGTCGGCCATGTGCCGGGGCAAGGCCTACTTCACCACGCCCTACACGCTCGGCGAGTACGTGCTGATGGACTACCTGGACAAAAAAACCCGCACGGTGCACTGACGCACATGGACACGATTCCGATTTTTCCGCTCCCGACGGTCGTACTGTTCCCGAACGTCTTCCTGCCGCTTCATATCTTCGAAGCACGATACCGGCAGATGGTCACCGATGCGCTGGCCGGCGATCGCCTGATTGGCATGGCCCTGCTCAAGACCGGCTTCGAGGAGAACGACGAAGCACGCCCACCGGTGTACGACATCGGCTGTGCCGGCGCCATCACGCACGTCGAACGGCTGGCCGACGGACGCTTCAACCTCATCCTCCGCGGCATCACCAAGTTCCGCATGGTCGGCGAAGAAGAGGCGGCACCGGGCCAGCTCTATCGCACGGCCCTCATCTCACCCATCGACGAGTCGGTGGATGACGTGGAGGTGGCGGACCTGTCGTCGGAGCGGCGGCGTCTCGAGCGGCGCCTGGCGCCGCTGTTCGAACGGGCCCGGGCCGACTCGTTTCTGCCCCAGACCATGCCCGACGCCGATCTGATCAACGCGCTCGCGCAGTATCTGGAGTTCGATCCCGTAGAGCGGCAGGCGCTGCTCGAACAGCCCGGCCCCGTGGCGCGCTGCCGCGCCATGATGGAGTTGCTGGAGGTGAAGGCGCTGCTCGAACGGGCGCCGTCTGGTGAACCCGGCATCATCCACTGAGCCGGCACCGGTGACGTCCACTCAGTGCGTCATGGCATAGACGACGACATTGACGGCCAGCGCGTACCCGTCGGGCGAAAAGCGGTAGAAAAACTCGGGGTCTTCGCCCTCACGTTCCCAGGAATCCGAGATGTCCGTATCGTGCGTCATCAGCACGAGCATACGGCCGTGACGGTCATGGATGGCCCGGATGTCGGGGATGGCGCTTTCTTCGCCGCGTTCGCTGGTGCCGCCGCCGGTGCGCCGCCAGTGACTGATGGCGGGAATCTGCGGAACGCCCTTCACTTCGAACAACGTCCGCCACAGCGGATGGTCCGGCCGCAGGTCTTCGATGGGATATTCCCCGGGCGGCAGCACACGGCTGATTTCGCTCACCCACACCTGCCACGCGCGATCGCCCCAGAAGTCGTCCACCCACAGGAAGCCGCCCTTCTGGAAGTAGGCGCGCATGGCTTCCACTTCGTCGGGCTCGAACTGCAGGGTGCCGACGTCCGACGCCAGCAGGAACGGACACCTGAACAGGTGCGGATCCGTCGGCCGCACCACTACATGGTTGACTTCGCCGGATGCCTGACGGCTGATACGCACCTTG
>CAZZGM010000395.1:0-927 GCA_964653955.1 uncultured Bifidobacteriaceae bacterium
GCGCGTGCACCGGCGCGCCGCAGGCACCCGAAGGCTTCCTCGCCTATCGGGTCGGTAACATCATCTCGGCCATCTGGCTGCCGCCGGCAACCGGACCGGCGCCGTCGAGCTACGTGGTGAACGTCAGCGGGGCCTTCACGGGAACGTTCGGCACCACGGCTCGCGGCATCAGCAGCGCAGCCGGCCCCGGCAACTACACCATTTCGGTAGCGGCGGTGAATGCCTGCGGGACGAGTGCAGCCACGCCGACGCAGGTCGTGGTAATGCCCTGATGAATGTTCGGGGGGACGCCTGTCCCCCCGAATCGACTGCCCGGGGCGTGGTGAACGCCCCTGGGCAGGAGGGTTGACAGGCCAGGCGCTCCAGGCGCCGGCAGGAGAAAGCAGCCGGAACGTATGGCATGCGACGCACGCCGCGTCCCGGCCTTCGAACTACGGCCTTCGAACTACGCCGACACCGTCTTCTGCGCGTCGCTTACACTCACTTCCGACAACGGTACGAAGCGTAGGTTGGCCCGGTCCAGCATCCTGAAGGTGCCACTGGGGATGTCGAACACCAGTCCGTGCACGAACACATTGCCGCTGCGAATCTTCGCGGCCACGCACGGATAGGTCAGCAGGTGATCCAGCTGCGCCATGACGTTCTCTTCGATGAGCCGCGACAGGAACTGGGGCTCGTCGAGGTCCCCGTGCACCTCTCGCGCGATGGCCGCCACACGATCGGCGTGACGCATCCACTGCGCGATGCTGCGATAGCCTTCGATCTTCTCCGGGGTCATCAGCGCCTTCATCGCGCCGCAGTCCGAGTGGCCGCAGATCACAATGTGGCGCACCTTCAGGACTTCGACGGCATACTCGATGGTGGCACCCACGCCGCCCAGCACCTCACCGTACGGCGGGACGATGTTACCGGCATTGCGGCAGATGA
>CAZZGM010000395.1:937-3448 GCA_964653955.1 uncultured Bifidobacteriaceae bacterium
CGTGTAGTGCCGAACGAGCTGATGCAGGCACTACACGCGAGTCGGCACACCCGATGAACAACGTGTCCGGCTGCTGCCCCTGCGCGAGCTGCTCGTAGAGGTGACGGCTCTTCGGATAGACGTCATTCTGGAAACGGGTGATACCGGCAATCAGTTTTTCCATGCCCAAACTCCTTCCGTGCCCGGCACGTTGCCGGGCGTCTGACTGGGGACCAGAAACCTTTCCGGGTCGTGGCAGCGACGGTCGTCGGACCGCCTCAATGCCCACCCCCGGCACGAGCGTGTGAGAGGTCGATGCCGACCAGCGTGACGCGGATGTTCCTGTGCCGTGCGTCCTCGACGAACGTGGCCAGGACCTCCTTCACGTCGTGGTCGATGTATTCCCCTGCACCATCGATGACGACCTGCTCGCCATCGTCCACTTCGTCGAGCGTCGAGACGATACCGGGCTTCGAGACAAACGTGCCGTCCCTCCGGAACTTCATGCGCCAGACACCGGCCTCATCGCGCACCGCGACCACGGCCCGCTTCGAGTTCTCGTAGAGCACGAAGCCAATGCCCACGATGATGCCGACAATCACGCCCTTCAGCAGGTCCAGGGCGAGCACGGCAATGATGGTGATGGCGAACGGCATCAGTTGCGTGATGCCGAGGCGCACCTGCGTGGCAAACAGCGCCGGCTTGCACAGGTTCAACCCCACCTGGATGAGTACGGCCGCCAGACACGCCAGCGGAATGCTGTTGAGGAGGCGCCCGGCCAGAACGACTGACAGCAGCAGGAGCACGCCGTGCACCAATGCCGACAGGCGCTCGCGGCCGCCGGCTGCCACGTTCGCACCGCTGCGCACGATGACCGCCGTCAACGGCAGTCCGCCGAGCAGCCCCGACACCGTATTGGCGGTGCCCTGCGCCACCAGTTCGCGATCGGGTGGGCTGTGGCGCTTCAGCGGATCGAGGCGGTCCACGGCCTGCACCGACAGCAGTGTCTCGATGCTGGCGACGATGGCAATGGTGGCGCCGGCCACCCAGGTGGCCGGACTCGCAATTGCGGCGAAATCAGGCCTGGGCAGCGCCGCGTAGAGGGCCGTCAGCCCGCCGAGCGGTACTTCGACATACTGAGCGGGTCCGAGCGCGAGGCCCGGCATGCTCTGGCGGAACAGTTCAGCCAGCGCACTGGCCAACACGACCACCACCAGCGCGGGTGAGATGGTCGGATATTTGGCCATGGGCGTGTATTTCCATCCGAACAGGATGACGAGCGACAGCACCGCAAGCAGTGTGGCGCCCGCATGCATCTCGGCCGGGATGTCCAGAATACCGCCGTTCGACCCGAACGCCACGGGCAGTTGCTTCCAGACAATCGTGATGCCGATGGCGGCCAGCATGCCTTTGATGACCGCCGACGGCACCATTGCCGAAAACCGTCCCGTACGCAGTACGCCCAGCGCGAACTGCATCACGCCCGCGAGGATGACGGCCGTCAGGAAGGGAGGAATGCCGCCGAGGTTCTGCACCTCGACGAGCACGATGGACGTCAATCCCGCCGCCGGTCCGCTCACCGACAACGGCGAGCGGCTGATGAACGGGATGACGATGCCGCCGACGATGCCGGCAATGAGGCCGGACACCGGCGGAACGCCGCAGGCGATGGCAATGCCGAGACACAGTGGCAGCGCCACGAGGAACACGACCACGCCGGCGACGACGTCCTGCTTTGCGTAACCGAACATGGAGGGGTGGTGATTCATATAATCTGTCGACAATCCGCATGCACGCACACCGGGACCACCCGCGAGGTGATTGCGCGCAGATCTCCCTCACGGACAACGAGACATGTCGTTGAACACCGAAACGAATTGCTCAGATGTGAAGCGGGGGGGCCCGGCCGGAGTGGGGTAGCCGGGGTCGTACGAGGATGCGGAACGTGAAGGAAGGGAGGCGCCGGAGGACCCACCGGCCAGGTGGGGCGACCGCCGGCGCGGTCACGGGCATGACAGCGCCGCCTGGACCTGGTGGGGCGCTGCGGCCGGCCAGCGTCCCCCTGGCAACGTCGAAGGCATGCAGCCCGTCGACGAGGAGTCGCTCGAGGGTGTCGGCGTCGTGGTGCAGGGCGTCGCCTGCATCCGAGCGCAGCATGCCGCCGCGGATCATGCGCAGCACGCTGTCCCGTTCGCGCGCCGGCCGACGGCTCCGTGGCGCAGCAAGGCCGACGGCGGTCGCGAGAGCGACACCGACGGCGGCAAGAGCCACGAAGCGTTGAATCGACAGACGCATGGCGAACAGAGATGTTACGGCTGACGGAGGATTGTAGTTTACAGGATGTGGTGGCGGCAATGACGGTAAAGATGTGTCACCGTTCGCCACCGGAAAACAAAAAAGGCCCGAGAGCGTTTGGCTCTCGAGCCTTTGGTGATGAAGAATCCCGGCAGCGACCTACTCTCCCACGCACCTACGCGCGCAGTACCATCGGCGGTAGCAGGCTTAACTTCCGTGTTCGGAATGGGAACGGGT
>CAZZGM010000396.1:0-3432 GCA_964653955.1 uncultured Bifidobacteriaceae bacterium
GAGGCTCTTGTCGTCGGAGTGGTGCTGGCGGTCGGATGTGGCAGTGCACCAAGCGCGCAGGCGCCCGCGCCACCGCCGGCGGCGGTCCAGACGGGCGGCGCCGATCCGGTGGTGGCCCAGGTTGGCGGTCACGAGATCCGCCTCAGCGAGGTCGACGCCAGGTGGCAGGAGTTCGACGCGGCCGAACGCGCGCGGCTCACGCAGTTGCTCTACCAGAACCGCCGCAACATCCTCGACCTGATGGTTGGCGACGCGCTGATTGCCGACGCCGCGAAAGCGGCCGGCGTATCAGCGGACACCTATCTCGATCGCGAGCTGACGCGGCGGGCACAGGCCGTCTCGGATGCGGATATCAGCAACTTCTATGAAGAAAACAAGGACCGCGCACAGGGCCAGACGCTCGACGATCTGCGTCAGCCCATTCGCGAGTTTCTGGAGAGCCAGCGCCGGCAGCAGGCGCGCGCCCGGCTCGTGAGCGAGTTGCGCGGCCGGACGACGGACGTGCGCGTGCTGCTCGACCCGCCGCGCGTGACTGTGACGGTGAACGACGAGGACCCGTCGATGGGACCGCTGACGGCACCCATCACCATTGTCGAATATTCGGATTTCCAGTGTCCGTTCTGCGCGAGGGCCGTGCCCACGCTGAAGCAGGTGGTCGAGACGTTCGGCGACCAGGTGCGCCTCGTCTACAAGGACTTCCCGCTGCCCAGCCACCCGCTGGCGCCGAAGGCCGCCGAAGCCGCGCACTGCGCCGGCGACCAGGGCAAGTACTGGGACATGCACGATCTGATGTTTGCCGACATCAGCGCCCTGTCCGTGCCACAGCTCAAGGAGGGGGCCACGAAACTGGGGCTGGATCGCGCGGCGTTCGACCGGTGCCTCGACTCGGGCAAACACGAGGGGCGCGTGACGGCAGGTTATGAGGAAGGCGAGAAGCTGGGCGTGAACTCGACGCCCACCATCTACATCAACGGCCGGCCGCTGATTGGCGCTCAGCCCTTCGAGGTGTTCAAGCAGATCATCGACGAGGAACTCGCGCGCAAGTAACCTGGCTGGTCCGTCGCCGTGAATCTGCATCGCCCCGGGCGGACTCGTCCGGGGCGATGGCTTGTACGGCTTCAGGGGATGAGGACGATCTTGCCGCTGGCGCCTGGTTCGAGCACGAGTGCATGGGCGCGGGCGGCTTCGGCCAGCGGCAGCTCGCGGCCGACCACCGGCGTGATCGAACCGTCGTTGCATCCCTTGACCAGCGCCTCGTGCATGCGCACGAGATCGTCCTCGCCGATGCCCCAGAACGACATGCCCAGGACGGTCGCGTCCTTCATCATGGCCCGTCGCGGGTCGATGTCCACGCGTCCGCGGCTGCCGATGATCACGATGCGGCCGCGCCGGCCCACGGCCGCCAGGTCGTGATCCAGATTGACGTCGGCACGCATTTCCAGGATGACGTCTGGCCCACCGCTGGTGAGGGACGACAACTGGTCCAGGTAGCCGGCTTCGCGATGGTTGAGCACGTGCGCGGCCCCCTGCGCGCGGACGAGGGCCATGCCTTCGTCGGTGCCGGCCGTGCCAATGACCGTCAGGCCTGCCGCGCGCGCCAGTTGGGTGGCGGCCAGCCCGACGGCGCCACTGGCTCCGTGGATGAATACCGTTTCGCCTTCATCGACCTCGGCGCGCTGGAACAGCGCCCGCCACGCCGTGCCATACGGCACGTTGAGTGCCGCGCCCTGCGCGAAGGACAGACGGGCCGGCAGCGGGTGTACCTGCCGGCGCGTGCACACCACGCGTGAGGCATAGGCACCGTAGGCACGGCTCTTCGACGTGCCGCCAATGTAAACACGGTCGCCCACGTCGAGCCGCGTGACCCGCTCGCCGACCCGTTCCACGGTGCCGGCGGCATCCGCGCCCGGGGTGTAGGGGAGATCCGGGGAAATGGCGTATCCGCCCGCCCGCATGTAGGTGTCGTAGGGGTTGACGCCGACGGCCTCGACGCCGACGAGGACCTCGTGCGGACCGGGTGCGGGACGAGGTACTTCTTCGAGCTGGAGAACCTCGGGTCCCCCGAAGGCGCAGACGACAATGGCGTGCATCCCGTCAGTATAACGAGCCGCACCTGACGGGGATGTGTCCGGGCGAGGTGTTACACGGGCGGCGGGATCGGCCGCGGGCAAGGGGGTCGCCCGGCAGTAGAATCGAAAGCTGTATGGACTGGCTTTCGAGCCTCGAGACACCACAGAACGCGCTGGCCATTCTGACGGCCATGATCACGCCGGCCGTGCTGATTTCGGCCTGCGGCGCGCTCATCTTTTCGACCAGCACCCGCATGGGGCGCGCGGTGGATCGCGTGCGCGTCCTGTCGGAACGATTCGAGGCCCTGGCCCGGAACCCCGAGCAGGATGACATGGCCGAGGAGCGGCGTGCGCTCATCTTCGCGCAACTGGATCGCCAGACTTCGCGCGCCCGATTGCTGCAGCGTGCGATGGTGGCTTTTTATGTGGCGCTGGCCATCTTCGTGGCGACCAGCGTGGCCATTGCCATCATTGCCGCCGTGGCCGGCTCTTTCACCTGGATTGCCGTGGCCCTGGGGCTCATCGGCTCGTTCTTCATGCTCTACGCGTCCGTGCTGCTCGTCGTCGAGTCGGGCATGGCCCTGGGGGCCGTGACCCTCGAGATGGACTTCGTGTGGAAGGTGAGCACGAAGTACGCCGGCAAGGATCTGAGCGAGAAAAAATCGGTCGGCCCCTTCACGTGGCTCGGACGCAGGATGGGATGACCGGGCCGCCGTCTTTGCGGGCGGGCCGATAGTAGAATCCCGGAGCCACGGGAGGTTCCCATGCTCCGATACGTGCTTCTTGCCATTCTGCTTGCCGCCGTCATCGATCCCGCGTCGGCACAGACCTCGCCGGCACGTTCCGCAACGGCGTCCATCGATGCCGCCGTGACCGAGGTGCTGCCGCAGGTGGTGGCGTGGCGGCGTGACTTTCATCAGCACCCGGAACTCGGCATGCAGGAGGTGCGCACGGCGAAGGTGATTGCCGACGAACTGCGCCGCCTCGCGATCGACGTGCAGACGGGTGTGGCCGGTACCGGCGTCGTTGGCGTGCTCACGGGCGGCAAACCCGGCAAGGTGGTGGCGCTGCGCGCCGACATGGACGGCCTGCCGGTGACCGAACAGGTGGACCTGCCGTTCAAGTCCACGCAGACCACCATGTGGAACGGTCAGGAAGTGGGCGTGATGCACGCCTGCGGCCACGACAACCACATGGCCATCCTGCTCGGCGTGGCCTCGGTGCTGTCGCGCATGAAGGATGACCTGCCCGGCACCGTGAAGTTCATCTTCCAGCCCGCCGAAGAAGGACCGGGCGGCGCCGAGCCGATGGTGAAAGCCGGCGTGCTCGACAACCCGAACGTGGACGCCATCTTCGGTCTCCA
>CAZZGM010000397.1:0-3430 GCA_964653955.1 uncultured Bifidobacteriaceae bacterium
GGCGAAGGCGGAAGGCAAAAAGAGCGTGCGGATCCTGAACGCGGCGCAGATGCGGGAGGCCGACCGCGTCACCATTCACGACATCGGCATCCCCTCCATTGTCCTCATGGAGAACGCCGGGCGGCAGGTCGTGTCTGCACTCGAGGCGCTCGTCGACGATCTGAACGAGCGGAGTGTGGCGGTGCTGGCCGGCCGCGGTAACAATGGCGGCGACGGCTTCGTGGTGGCGCGCACGCTCCATCAGCGCGGCATCGACACCACGGTGTTCGTGGTGGGGGCCGTATCGGCCATTGCCGGCGACGCCCGCATCAATCTCGATATCCTGGGCCGGCTGGGTGTCACGGTCGTTGAAGTGGCCGACGAAAGTGCGTGGGAACTGCACTTTTCGGAAATTGGTCAGCACGACCTCATCATCGATGCGTTGTTTGGAACGGGCCTGAAGTCGGCCGTGTCCGGGCTGTACGAAACCGTCGTGGCCGACGTCAACGGCAGTGGCATCACGGTGGTGTCCATCGACCTGCCGTCGGGCCTGTCGGCCGACACCTCGGACCTGATTGGCGATGCCATCGAAGCCACGCTCACGGTCACGCTGGGTGCGCCCAAGCTGCCGCTGGTGCTGCCGCCGGGCGAACAGAAGGCGGGCGAGGTGGTGATTGCCGATATCGGCATTCCGCTGGGCGTAATCGAGAGCCTCGATGGTCAGCGCATCGATCTGCTGACACGCGAGGGCCTGCGTCATCTCGTTGCGCCGCGGGCGCCGGATGCACACAAGGGCGATTTCGGCCGTGTGCTGATGGTGGCGGGATCGGTGGGCAAGACCGGCGCGGCCGCACTGGCCGCACGCGGCGCGCTCCGCGCGGGTGCCGGCCTGGTGACGGTGGCGTGCCCGCGATCGTGTCAGCCCGTCGTGGCGTCACTCGGCGTCGAGTACATGACCGAGCCACTGGACGAAACACCGGCGGGCACCGTGCATTTTTCGGCGGCCGAAGCCGTGCTTGCGTTCCGCGCGGACGCCCTGGCCATGGGGCTTGGCCTGGGCAGCGGGGAAGGTGTCACGACGTTCGTCCGCGAGGTGGTGGAAAAGAGCGAGGTGCCGCTGGTGCTCGACGCCGACGCGCTCAACGCGTTTGCGGACGAACCAACGTTGCTGGTCGGACGTGAAGGGCGCGACGTCATCATCACGCCACATCCAGGCGAGATGGCCCGCCTCGTGGGTGCCAGCGTCGAGGACGTGCAGAATCACCGCCTCGGTCTCGCCGCCGACTTCGCCCGTCGTCATCGCCTCTACGTGGTGTTGAAGGGGTATCGCACGCTCATTGCCACGCCGGCGGGTACGGTGTACGTGAACCCGACCGGCTCGCCAGGCATGGCCACGGGCGGCACGGGCGACGTGCTCACGGGCATGCTGGCGGCATGGCTGGCGCAGTTGCTCGACGCGGAAGCCGCGTGCCGCGTGGCTGTTTATCTGCACGGCCTCGCCGGAGAACTCGCGGATGCCGATGCCGGCGAGGTGTCGATGACGGCCGGCGACCTCGCGGATCACATCGGTGACGCCGTGCTGGAGTTCACCGCCCGCCGGCGGGTTGCCACGTCCCGGCCGGAGTCATGACGCGGGACGTCGTTCATACCGCTTCAGAAGACGAAACACGCGCGCTGGCCGTGCGGCTGGCCAGGGACCTCACCGCAGGCACGGTAGTACTCCTTCGGGGAGATCTGGGGGCTGGCAAGACGGCGTTCGTCCGGGGACTGGCCGAAGGACTCGGACTCGATGCCGGTGAGGTGACGAGTCCCACCTTCACGCTGGTTCACGAATATCGCGGCGGCCGCCTGCCGCTGGTGCACGTGGATCTCTATCGTCTCGATACGGCGGATCTCGACGAGCTTGGCCTGGATGAGGATCTGGCCGCGGCCGGGGTTGTGGCGGTGGAGTGGCCCGAGCGGTTGACCGCCCGTGTGCCGGGCGCCCTGTCGATCCGGATCGATGACGAGGGCGGCGACCGGCGGTGTGTTTCGGTGGAGCGGATGGCGTAGCCGGGCGGCTTACTCCATCCGGTAGTTCGGCGATTCCTTCGTGATCGTCACGTCGTGGACGTGGCTCTCGCGGAAGCCGGCGTTGGTGATGCGGATGATTTTCGCGTCGCGCTGCAGGTCGGGAATGGTCGGCGCGCCGCAGTAGCCCATGCCGGCGCGCAGGCCGCCCACCAGCTGGTGGATGACCGCGGCCGCCGAGCCTTTGTGCGCGACGCGTCCTTCGATCCCCTCGGGAACGAGCTTTTCCATCCCCTTGCCGGCCGGGCTCGTGCCGCTCTCGAGCTCGAAGTCGTCCTGGAAGTAACGATCGCGCGAGCCCTTGCGCATGGCGCCAATGGAGCCCATGCCGCGATATTCCTTGAACGTGCGGCCCTGATACAGGATCAGCTCGCCAGGACTTTCGTCGGTGCCGGCAAACAGATTTCCAATCATCACGGCGCTGGCGCCCACGGCGAGCGCCTTCACCACGTCGCCCGAAAACCGGATGCCGCCATCGGCAATGACCGGGATGTCGTGCCGGTCGGCTGCCGCGGCACAGTCGGCCACGGCCGTGATCATCGGCACGCCAATGCCGGCCACCACGCGCGTGGTGCAGATGGAACCGGCACCAATGCCCACCTTCACCGCGTCTACGCCCAGGCGGATGAGCGCCTCGGTGGCTTCGGCCGTGGCCACGTTGCCGGCAATCAGCTCCACGTCCGGGAACGCACGGCGCAGTGTGGTGACCATGTCGAGCACGCCCTGCGAATGACCGTGAGCCGTGTCGATGACCAGCACGTCCACGTGCGCGTGCACCAGCGCTTCGGCGCGCTGCACCGTGTCGCGCGCAATGCCCACCGCGGCGCCGCAGCGGAGCCGCCCCAGCGCGTCCTTGCACGCGTCCGGATATTTGATGGCTTTCTGGATGTCCTTGACCGTGATCAGGCCCTTGAGACGGTAGTCCTGATCGACGACGAGAAGCTTTTCCACCTTGGCCTGGTGGAGAATTTCGCGAGCCTGATCGAGCGTCGTGCCCACGGGCACCGTGAACAGGCGCTCACGGGTCATCACCTCCGACACCGGCCGGTCAACGTTGGTCTCGAACCGCAAATCACGGTTGGTGAGGATGCCGGTGAGGCGGCCTTCGCGGCTGCCGTCTTCGGTAATCGGCACGCCGGAGATGCGATAGCGGCGCATCAGCTCGAGTGCTTCGTAGATGCGGGCGGTCGGTGAGAGCGTGATGGGATTGACAATCATCCCGCTCTCCGAGCGCTTCACGCGATCCACTTCGGCGGCCTGTTGTTCGATGGCCAGGTTCTTGTGGATGACGCCCAGCCCGCCCTGCTGCGCCATGGCAATGGCCATTTCGGACTCGGTGACCGTGTCCATGGCGGCGCTGGCGAGCGGCACGTTGAGGCGG
>CAZZGM010000398.1:0-3428 GCA_964653955.1 uncultured Bifidobacteriaceae bacterium
GTCAGCAAGGAGGCGGCCGCCGTCACGCTGCTCGACGACAACTTCGCCACCATTGTCGCCGCCGTCGACGAGGGCCGCATTGTCTTCAGCAACATCAAGAAGTACCTGACGTTCCTGCTGTCGTCCAACGTCGGGGAGATTCTGCTGATGGCCGGCGCGGCGCTGGGCGGCCTGCCGCTGCCGCTGACCGCCGTGCAGATTCTTTACGTCAATCTGGCCACCGATGGTCTGCCGGCGCTGGCGCTGGCCGTGGATCCGCCCGAGCCCGACCTCATGAACCGCCGCCCGCGCGATCCGCGGATGGGCATCTTCACGCGGCCGCTCGTCGTCCTGCTGCTGTCCGGCGGCTTCTGGTCGGCGCTGGTGAACCTCGGTCTCTTCGTCTGGCTGCTGCGCAATGGACGTCCGCTGCAGGAAGCCATGGCCATGACGTTCGTGTCGCTGGTGCTCATCCAGTTTTTCAAGGCCTACAACTATCGCTCCGATCGTTACTCCGTGCTGCAGCGTCCGTTTGCCAATTACTGGCTCAACATGGCCGTGCTCTGGGAACTGGTGCTGCTGGTGGTGGTCATTTACCTGCCGTTCCTGCAGACGCCTTTTGGCACGTTTGCCTTTTCGTGGCAGGACTGGGCGCTGACGGCCGGCATGGCGTTTACCGTGGTGCCCGTGCTCGAAATCGTGAAGTGGCTCGAACGGCATGGGTATCTCGGGGAACTCCGCTAGGCAGAGGACGCCGTCATGCTGACCCTGCTGCGCGCACATCTTCCGGAAGTGGTCAGGGCCGTGGCCCCGCTCGTGGGCGTCGTGTGCGTATTGCAGGTAAGCATCGTCCACGCGCCGGCCGCGCTGTTTCTCCAGTTCCTGGCCGGATCGCTGCTGGCGATCTTCGGGATGACGCTGCTGTTTGGCGGCATCGATGTGGGCATCCTGCCGATGGGCCGGTTCATTGGTGCGGAGCTGCCCAAGAAAGGATCGATGACGCTCATTCTCGGCGTGGCGTTTGCGCTGGGGTTTGCCACGACCGTGGCCGAACCCGACGTGCTGGTACTGGCGGATCAGGTGGAGAGCGTGTCGGCGGGCGCCATCCGCAGCCGGACGCTGATTTACGTCGTGGCCGTTGGTGTGGGCCTGTTCGTGGCGCTTGGTCTGCTGCGGGTGGTACGCGGCTTTTCGCTGCCGCTGCTGCTGGGGGGTGTTTTTGCCACGATGATCCTGTTGTCGCTGGCGGCTCCCGGTAACGTGATTGCCCTGGCGTACGACGCCGGCAGCGTCACCACCGGCGTCCTGACGGCGCCCGTGGTGCTGGCCCTCACGCTCGGACTCACATCGGTTTTTTCGGAACGATCGGCCGTCGCCGACGGGTTTGGCCTCCTCGGGCTGGCGTCGGTGGGCCCCATCATTGTCGTCCTCCTGATGGGGCTGCTGCTGTGAACGACACCCTGACGCTGGCGGAGCTGGGGGCGCTCGCCTGGAGCGTGGTGCTGGCCATCGCGCCGCTGGCCGGTCTGTTCATGCTGTTCCAGGTGCTGTTCCTGAAGCTGCCGCGGCGCGAGGTGTCGCGCATCCTCACGGGCACGCTCATGGCATCGGCCGGGCTGTTCCTGTTTCTGATGGGCGTGGGCCTGGGCTTTCTGCCGTTTGGCCGGGCGATTGGCGAAGCGGTGGGATTGCTGCCGCAGACATGGATGCTGGTGCCGTTCGGCATCGTCCTGGGTTTCGTGACCACGTGGGGTGAGCCGGCCGTGCGGATTTTGGCCGATCAGGTCGAGGAGGCCTCCACCGGCTCGATTCGCAGCTCGATGGTGTTGTGGGCCGTCTGTCTTGGCGTGGCGGCGGCCGGTGGCTTCGGCATGGCGCGCATTGGCTACGGGATTCCGCTGCTGTATCTGCTGGTGCCCGGCTATGGTCTGGTGATGGCCATGATGGCGTGGAGCGATCGCCGCTTCGTGGCCATTGCCGCCGATGCCGGCGGTGTGGCCACCGGGCCGTTGGCCAACACGTTTCTGCTGGCACTGGCGTTTGGTGTGTCGTCCGCGGTGGGACAGGGCGATCCGCTGGTCCAGGGGCTGGGGCTCGTGGCGCTCATTGCCCTCGCGCCTCTGCTCTCCGTGATGATGCTGGGGGTGCTGGTGCGCCGGAAGGAACACCAGAAGGAGTCTTGAACATGGCCGACGTCTCTGTGATTGTCAGTGTCGTTCGCAAGGGCTGGGGCAGCACCGTTCTCGACGCTTCGGTGAAGGCCGGCGCGCGGGGAGGGACAGTGTTGTTCGGGCGGGGCGCCGGCATCCACGAGCAGGAAAAAATTTTCGGGATGTCGATCGAGCCGGAAAAGGAAGTCGTGCTGACCGTCGTGTACGCCGACCAGGTGGACACGGTGCTGACGGAAATCGTGCGGGCAGCGGAACTCAACGACACGGGGCGGGGCATTGCGTTCGTGCTCCCCGTCGACCGCGTGGTGGGCGTGGCCCACTTCATGAGGCAGAAGCCGGAACAGGAGTGATCGGGTGATGGAACCGTTCAAGAGCATTCTCGTCGACATCGATGCGACGGTCGCGGCGCATCCCGCGCTCGATCGGGCTGTCCGTCTGGCGCGGCGTTCGGGCGCCGGCATCACGATCGTCGACGTGATGACCGTGCCCGACTACGCGCGGCGATATCTCCCGGCGGACGTCGAAGAGAGCATGGTGAGCCGGCAGCGCCAGCAGCTGGCGCGTATTGCGTCATCCATCACGGACGTGCAGGTGGACGCCAGGCTCCTCACGGGCCGCCCGGCCACGGCGCTCGTCCAGGAAGTGCTGCGCTCGAATCATGACCTGCTGGTGCGGTCGCACGCGCGAGACGTGACCGCTACCGGTCCCCGCCCGTTCGGCGCCGTCGATATGGAGCTGCTGCGCAAGTGCCCGTGCCCGGTGTTGCTGGTGCAGCACGGCGGCCTCGTGGAGCATCCGCAGATTGCCGGTGCCGTCAACGCGAGCACCGAGGACGAGACCGAACGCGAACTCAACGCGCAGATTGTCGACCTGACGCTGCGCATGGCCGAACTCGAAGGCGGCGTGGCCACGCTGGTGCAGGCCTGGGCCCCGTTTGCCGAGCGCGTGGTCCGGAACCACTCGTCGGACGACGTGTATGCGACGTATGTGGAAGATGTCCGCCAGCGGACATCTGCGGATCTTCGGAGCCTGGCCCAGTCGGTGGGCGGCCGCCTGGCGGGCGTGCAGACAGAGCACCGCCGCGGCGAACCCGAGGAGGTCATTCCCGAGTTCGTGGTGGCCAACGGCATCGATCTCGTCGTGATGGGCACGGTGGCGCGCACCGGTATTGCCGGTCTGCTCATCGGCAACACCGCCGAGCGCGTGCTGAAGAAGCTCACCTGCTCGGTGCTGGCCGTGAAGCCGCACGGCTTCGTGTCGCCGGTCACGCTCGACACG
>CAZZGM010000399.1:0-586 GCA_964653955.1 uncultured Bifidobacteriaceae bacterium
CCTGCCAGCCTTCCGGTGTGTTGCGCTGAAACGAGATGCGCGACATCTGCTGGCGATCGTCCCTGCGATGGCACGACCCGCAGGCCTGACGCACGGTGGCGTCGGTGATGGGAATACCTGTGTCGGTGGACGCCGTTCCGGACCGCGGCGCGCTTGCGTCCTGGGCGGACGCAGCGCCCGCCACTCCACACAGCAGCACCAGCAGCGGCAGGAGAACAAGACGAGCAGTGGGCATGAAGATGGTCAGTTATAGCACTTTCGGTTTGGCTTCGGGCATGCCGTTTCCTGTGCCATTCGATACGTTCCACCGCAGCCAGCCGCGCGCCAGAACCCCTGACAACGCCGTCAGAAACGTCGGCAGTCCGGTGGGTCCGGTCCGCTGGACATACGCCTCGTAGAGGTCGGGCACCTGTGTGAACTGCGGAGCCAGTTCCACGAGTGTCACCACATCCACGTCGTGCTCGAATCGCCGTCCATCCGGCAGATCGGCGGTGACGATCCGGGGCTCGAGCACGATCTCGCGGCCGGCAATGGCCGGGCGCATGTCGATACGCACGTCGGGTGCGCGATGGACGTGCAGTTCCGG
>CAZZGM010000399.1:596-2750 GCA_964653955.1 uncultured Bifidobacteriaceae bacterium
GGCCGCTCGAAGCCGTTCGTAAGCCTCGCGGACGATGGCCGGATCGAGAGTGGCCTTGGTGCCACGTTCCGGCTCGATGGCCGTGTCGGCATGCAGCAGCCAGAAGGGACGATCGTGCCCGGCCGCCGCTTCGCGGAGGTAGCGCCGCGTCAAGGCACGGTAGCCCTCGTACATCTCCGCTTCGCGCGCGGCAAAAAAATCGAGCGCCACGCCGGCCATCGATGGCCGGTGCACGGCGGTGTGCACGGCGACCGCCGCTAGCCAACCCGACGCCAGCGCCTTCTTCACACCGGCCGACGACAGGGGGTCCACGAAGGTGGCCGCATCGCCCGCCACCAGCCAGCCGGCGCCGGCATACCGGGTCGAGGCATACATGGACGCGTCCCATCCCAGCGGTTCGCCCACGCGCCGCGCGCCGGTGACAATGGTTTTCAGCTGTGTGGTCTTGGCCAGTTCGGCCTCGTAGGCGGCGGCGCCGCCGGCGCCGCGCGTCAACGTGCTCACGCGCGGGTCGACCATTACCGCCACCGCGCGGCGGTGTGGATCGAGCGGCACGGACCACGCCCAGCCATCGCCGTACGACTCGATGACCGTGTGCGTCGGATCGGGCAGCGGCCAGTCGTCGGGCCGCGTCCAAATGGCGGTCAGCGCCACGGTGCGATGATCCGGTTCGTAGACGCGTCCGGCCCACGGCCGTGCCAGCACACCGGCCCTTCCGCTGCAGTCCAGGCGGAAAGCCGCCGGCCGCGCCACGGCCGCATCGACGTCCAGCGTGCAGTGCTCCACCTGCGCACCGGCCTCGGCCGCCGCCTGCGTCATCACCCGTTCGAGTTGCGCGGACGTGACCTGCCAGCCACGCGCCTCGCCGGCAAACGGCTCGACACGCGCCTCGCCCGTGCCCCACCACACGGTGTTTCCGGTCGTCCGCACGAAGCCGGCGGCCTCGATGGCACCGGTGATACCAAGCAGGTCGAAAAACTTTCCGCAGCTTGGCGTCAGCGACTCGGCCAGCCCGTCACCGCGCGGTCCCTCGGGCCGTGGACGGGAGACGAGGTACACGGCGTGCCCCCACTGCGCCAGCAGGCGCGCGGCCGTCGCACCGGCCGGGCCGGCGCCAATGACGAGGATGACGTCCGAAGCGGGCACGCCGCCATTATCGGATGAAGTGAAACGTCAGCCGGCGCGGAACCAGTCCACCGTGCGGCGCAATCCTTCTTCGAAGGGCACGAATGGCTCGTACCCGAGCAGGCGCCTGGCCTTCTCGATGGACGCCTGCGAGTCGCGCACGTCGCCTTCGCGCGGCGGGCCGTAGAGGGGCTCCACCTTCGTGCCGATGATGTCCTGCAGCGCCGCCAGCAACTGGTTCAGCGACACACGTCCCTCGGTGGCCACGTTGATGGCTTCACCGGACGCCTGCGGTGCATCGGCGGCGCGCAGCACGCCATCGACCACATTGGCTACGTACGTGAAGTCGCGTGTCTGTTCACCATCGCCGTGAACGGCGGGGCGCTCCCCCGCCAGCAGCCACTTGATGAAGAGCGAAATGACCCCCGAGTAAGGCGAGCCTGGATCCTGCCGCGGGCCGAACACGTTGAAGTAGCGGATGCTTACCGTCTGCAGTCCGTACAGCCGTGTGAACAGGCGGAGATACTCCTCGCCCACGACTTTCTGTAACGCGTACGGTGACAGCGGACGCGTCGGCATGTCTTCGTGCTTGGGTAACGTCGGTGTATCGCCGTATTCGGAAGACGACCCCGCAAACACCAGACGCGTGACGCCGGCGTCCCTGGCGGCCACCAGCATGTTCAGCGTGGCGTCGATGTTGGCCCGGTTCGAGGTGATGGGATCCTTCACGGATCGCGGCACCGATGGAATGGCCGCCTGGTGCAGTACGACGTGTGCGCCGTCTGCGGCCGCATGCGCCACCGCCAGGTCCGCGAGGTCGCCCTCGATCACCTCCAGGTTGGGCCCGGATGCGCCGGTCCACGGCCCACGCGTCACGGCCGCGCCTGACGCCGCCACCGCCGCTTCGATGTTGTCGCGTTTGCCCGTACTGAAGTTGTCGACCACGCGCACGGCGTGGCCGCGGCGCAGGAGCTCTTCCGTGAGATGCGAGCCAATGAAACCCGCGCCGCCTGTTACGGTGTACCGTGC
>CAZZGM010000399.1:2760-3410 GCA_964653955.1 uncultured Bifidobacteriaceae bacterium
CATCTGCTCCCCATGAGGGAGTTATCGGCCCGAGGACGTCAATCCCTCAACGATTGGACCTACCGGAAAGGGCCCCAGCGGACCGGTAAGCCGAATTCTGTCCGCCGTCGCTTCAGCCTTGCGGCCGGGGCTATGGCGAGACGATCATTCCTCTAGTCCCGGCATCACTGACGGGATCCAGCGACCGACCCGGAGACTCGGATGGGCCATCCGTGCGGCCGAAGCCGCGCGTCTCCCTATTTGGTCTTGCTCCGTGCGGGGTTTTGCCTGCCACCCCTGTTACCAGGGGCGCGGTGCGCTCTTACCGCACCATTTCACCCTTACCCGCCTTCGCCCTCGGCCCATTCGGGCCTCGGGCTACGGCGCGGCGGTATATTTTCTGTGCCACTATTCCGTCGGGTTGCCCCGCCCGGGTGTTACCCGGCGCACTGCCCTGGTGGAGTTCGGACTTTCCTCTCCCGCCCCCGGTTCCACGCGCGTGCCCCTCTTGCGAAGGGCCCACACGCGGCCTGTGGCCGGCAGCGATCGTCTGGCCCGCTGAGGCTGCCGTCAGTGTAGCAGGTTGGAACGATATCCCGGTGCACGGCGTGGTGTCGTGAGCCGCCCGTCGACCGTTGCGGACCGCCGTGTACGCATACCGACAACCGGTG
>CAZZGM010000400.1:0-3409 GCA_964653955.1 uncultured Bifidobacteriaceae bacterium
CGCGCTCTCTCGTGAGCTGCTCGGTGCCGTCGACGCGGTGTACGACAGAGCGGCGCTTGTGGCTCTGCCGGCAGACATGCGGTCCGGGTACGCCGTCCACCTCGTCGACGTGTCGTCGGGAGCCAATCAGCTCGTGATTGGTTTCGAGTACGACCAGACGCGCATGGACGGTCCTCCGTTTTCTGTGACCGAAGGGGAAGTACGCCGGCTCTATGGGCGTTACTACACGATGGCCACGCTCGAAATACGGGACGTGGCCGGCGGCCTGAAAGGTGTTCCTGCGACTGAGACCATCTGGATGTTGACAGCCAGCTAGGCTCGCTTCGTTCGAAAAGCGCGAGCGCCACGATCTGGATGGCGTTTGTGAGGGCCGTCCGTGCGTCGCCACGAGCGAGCTGGTCGAACGCACATAGCGCTGCTGGTGATTGGCTGCCAGGTGCGTGCGTCAGGGCTCGAACGTGCGGGTTTTCCAGCAGCGTGTTCAGTCGACCGGCGAACGCCTGAAGTACCGGTGCATCTGTGTTCGCGAGCGCGTGTCGCAGGCCACTGATTGCAGCAAGGAGTCCTGCCACGGCCGCGTGTCCTTGAGCGACGTCACCGAGGTATTGCGGATACCAGTGCTTGAAACGCGCAAGTGCCGGCATCTCGTCCGGGCGCTGCCAGGTGGACGCGAGATAACGTTCGATGCCGTCGAGGTCGGTATTGGTGAGCAGGTCGCAAAACGTTGCCTCAGCCGCCAATATCCGGTGAGCCTACTGGCGCGCCAGTATGTCATCGGCGGTGTGCGGTGGCTCGAGAAGACACTGACGCAGGGCCTCGCCTCCCGCGCGTGTCCGCGTACGGTTGATCAAGCTCCAGAGCGTGGATCCACGCCGCTGTGGGGCCGGCAGCACATCGAGGTCCTGAAGCGTTGCAGGGTCCAGAAACATGGCTAGTGGACGGTCTGGTCGATTCCTGAAGGGCCCGTTCCTTCGCAACAGGCCGGAAACCGGCATCGAGCGCCGATGAGGGCAGGTGAGTATTCGTCGATACGCGCCACGAGAACTGGCGTCAGTTTATGCCGAGTGGAGACAACGCCCCGCCGACGGGTTACGTCGGGTTGAATATCCGAGGTGTCGTGACCATCGGCGGCATGGAGAGGTCCGCCATTGCTCGACGCGGTTGGTGAAGCGCCGTGGGAACCTGGTGGCGCCCCCGCGTCCACTCGGCCGGCCGGTCGCCTGCACCTCTGGCGGGATCAAGCATCTGGGCAACTCGCCATGGCTTCGCGGGCGGCTCAGACAGGCCGCGTGGTGGCCGACGGTGCAGGCGTCGGATCCGTATGCGGCCGGCCTCAAGGCCGCAGAGGCGCCACCAGGTTTCCACGGCGCCGTAGAACGGATGCCAGCACCGCTCGTACAAATACAATCGCACGGCGGGGATGCTTGATCATGCCGGCGCACCGGTTGACCGCGGGCCGCTCCGGGCGACGGGCGGCCACGACACCTCGCCGTGCGGCGTCTAGCGGTTGCGAACGCGGATTCGAGTGGTGGCTGCGACACCATGTGGCAATACCGCCGCGCCATCGTGGCGAGGGGAGCATGGCATCCGTGGTATGCGTATGGTATTACTTCGGTATGAAAGTCGCCGTGTCGATTCCGGAAGACCTCTTTGATTCAGCCGAATCGCTGGGCAAGCGTCTTGGTGTGTCCCGCAGCCGGTTGTACGCCACGGCGCTGGCCGAATTTCTGGCCAAGCACCAGGGCCGCAAGACGACCGACCGGTTGAATCGCGTGTACGCGGAGGAGGAAAGCCGGCTCGACAAACCCCTCCGCCGGCGCCAGGCGCAGTCCGTGGACCGGGAGCCGTGGTAGTCGAGCGTGGCCAGATCTGGTGGGCCGACCTCGACGAGCCAGAGGGCTCCGAGCCAGGGTTTCGCCGGCCTGTTCTGATCGTGTCCAGCGATGCGTTCAATCGCAGCCGCATTCAGACCGTGCTTGCGGTGGTCCTGACGTCGAATCTCAAGCTGGTCGACGCGCCAGGCAACGTCCTCGTACCGGCGAAAACGTCCGGCCTGCCCAGGGATTCTGTGGCCAACGTGTCCCAGGTGGTGACCGTCGACAAGGCGTTCCTCGACGAAGAAGCGGGACGCGTCAAGGGGCGCCTGCTGGCCGATGTCGATGCCGGTCTGCGCCTGGTTCTCAGCTTGTAGTCCGGTATCGCCGACCGGCGTCCATCGCCGTTGCTGGGTGGCACGACGGCCTTCCTGCAAGACCCGGCCGGCTGAGTGGAAACGCGGAACTGTTGCGCGGTGAGGTGTCGTGGCCGGCGGTCGGCCGTTGCGGACCGCCGTGTACGAAACCGACAACCGGTGTGGCGGTCGCCACTGGGCGCCTGTCTGAGCGGCAGCGACAGTCAGCGCGAGTTCGCCCAGATGCTTGATCATGCCGGTGCACCGGTTGACCGGCGGACCGCTCCGGGCGACGGGCGGCCATGACACCTCGCCGTGCGGTCCCGCAACAAGAACAATCGCGACCTTGCCCGATCTCCCGATGCGACGCTCGCCGCTGCGATTCTCGCGGGAATTGGTGAGCGGGTCATCAATGGCGCGATGTGTACCCGCTCGTCACGCCGCGCCGGGTTTGCCGAGCAGATCGATTTCCATGTAGCCCCACCCGCGGCCGTGATCGAAGGTGGAATTGCGGTCGGGGTGGATGCGGAACTCGCCGTAGCAGAGCAGGCGCAGGATGGCGTCCGGTCGTGTATGCCAGCTGGCCCAGCCGAGCGGTGAGTCGCCGTTGGCATCCTTCGCGTCGAGACGAGCACCGGCGTCGAGCAGCGCGCGGATGACCCGTTCGCTGCCGAACGCTGCGGCGCGATGCAGCGGCGTTTCACCTCTTGTCCGGCAGTCACGCATGAACGCCCCGGTTTCCACACCGGCATGGGCGGGACGATTGGGATCCGCGCCGGCGGCCAGCAGTACCTCGACAACCAGGTCGTAGGCGGGACGATTGGGCTTGCACAGCGTTGCGTGCAGCGGGACCTCTCCGGTATCGAAGGTGGATTGATTGACGTCGGCGCCCTGCTCGAGCAGAAAGGCGCAGAGCTTCCAGTGTCCATGGAACGCCGCTTCGTCGAGACCAAGATTTGGTCCCAGTGCATCGAGCGACTCGCCGTGGCCAACGAGAAAGCGGATGGCGCTGACATCGCCATAGCGCGCGCACCACTGGATGAGCCGCACACCGCGCGAATCCGCCGACGTGGCCGGATAGCCGCTGCCCACGTAATCGAACACCAGATCGGTTCGGCCGTGAACGATGCGGCCCAGCAGATTGTTGCTCATGATTCCTCCACGCGGCGGTCACTGTTCGGATGCGGCTGTTGTACCGGCCGCTCCATTGGCATTGAGCTTGGCGTTGCGAGTCTACTT
>CAZZGM010000401.1:0-3405 GCA_964653955.1 uncultured Bifidobacteriaceae bacterium
CCCAGCCAGGCCAGGGTGCGGGCCTTCTGCACATCCGTTGCGTCCGGCCGCAACTCCAGCCGCCACGGCCGGCCGGGATCCTGTCCGAGCGTCACCTCGATGCGCGTGAGACGATCGCGCCGCGCCACCAGCATCTGCACGCGGTCGCCAGGCCGATACTGCTCGAGCCGCGCCGCCAGACCGTCCGCGCGCACACGCACCTCGTCAATGGCCAGAATCTCGTCATCGACGTTGAGACCGGACTCGTACACCGGCGTGCCGCGGCGGATGCCCGTCACAATCAGGCGCCCCTGATCGTTACGTGTGGTGGCGCCCATGAACGCGCGCTGGACACGCGGGTCGACCGCGCGGAACCGCAGGCCGAAGTAATCCAGCGCGTCGGCGTAGTCCAGTTCGTCGGCCGACTCCACGGCCGTGCGGAAAAACGGCGCGAGGTCCACGCCCGCCACCTCACTCATCACGGCATAAAACTCCGCCTCGGTGAATCCCTTCTCGCCGCCATATCGCTGCAGCGCCAGCCGCATCCCATCGTCCAGCGACTTCTGCCCATCGGTGGCCGCGCGGATGCGTGCGTCCACCAGAAATGCGATGACCGCACCCTTCGAGTAGTAATTGATGGCGGTGTTCGGCGTGTTTTCGTCCGGCCGGTACTGCTTGATCCACGTGTCGTAGGACGACTGCGCCACCGGCGACACCAGCCGGCCCGGCGTGTTCTGCACGGCTTCCACCTGGTTAGAGAGCGCATCGAGATACTCCTCGATGGTGGATAACCCGGCGCGGCGCAGCAGCAGGTCGGCGTAGTAGTCCGTGAACCCTTCCGACACCCACAGCGTCGTGACGTAGTTTTCGTTCTCGTAGTCGAACGGTCCCAGCGTCACCGGGCGCAGCCGCTTGATGTTCCAGTTGTGGAAGTACTCGTGCGACACCAGCGACAGCCAGCTCATGTAGCTGCGGTGCGTCCGCGTCACGAAACGGCTCGACATGGTGAGGAAGCTGTTCTTGTGCTCCAGACCGCCACCGGTGTCGACCACCATGTTGAGGAAGTAGTAGTGCGGGTAGAGCAGCGGCCCCATCACGCGCCGGCCGGCCTCCACAATTTTCTGCACGTCGGCGACAGCGCGGTCGATGTCGAACAGCGACGGGTCACCTTCGAGCGCCAGCACGTGTTTTTTTTCTTCCACGGTGAACTCGCGCGTCACCGGGTTTCCCAGGACGATGGGGCTGTCGACGAGGGTGTCGAAGTCGTCTGCCCGCCAGGCGTGTGGCGTGCCGGCAATGGGCACGAGCGCGGTGGCCGAACCAGCCCACGCCGACGGCAGTTCGACGCGCACTTCGTGCGGGCGCGGACCACGCTCCACGAGCGTAAGGAACGTCGGCGCACCGTTGATCATCGCGAAGCCGGCTTCCACCCAGTTGTTGCGCACGGTCATCTCGCGCGAGTAGACGCGGTACCGGACCGTCACCGTGTCCGCGCCGTTGGTCTGAACACGCCAGCGGTTCTTGCGCGTCTTCTCGACCGCGGCCGGTTTGCCAGCAGCCGTGGCAGACACACCTTCCACGTGCCGCTGGTACTCGCGCACGAGGTACGAACCGGGCGTCCATACCGCCATATACAGCTCGATGGACGGCTGGCGGCCGGTGGGATAGGCGGCCTCCACTTCCATGTAGTGCGTCTGCGGCGCGGGGAAGCGGAGCGTGTAGCGAATGGGATCGGGCGTCTGCGCCAATGCGGGCGTCGTGGTCATTGCTAGAAGAACGGCGCCGATCAGCGCGGCACGGGCGGTTCGGCTCATCGGGGTATTGTAATGGCGTGACGGATCACCGGACGGTCGGCTTCCAGTACACCGTCACGTCGCTGTTCTTCCTCCTCGTCGGCTTCGTCCTGATGCTGCTGATGCGGTGGCAGCTGGCGTGGCCAGGGCAGCCCGTCCCCGCGTGGCTGGCCCCGCTGCTGGGCAGCGCCAACGCGCCGGGCGGCATCCTGCTTCCCGAGTTCTACAACCAGCTCGTGGCCATGCACGGCACGGTGATGATCTTCCTCGCCGTCGTGCCACTGGCCGTGGGCGGCTTCGGCACGCTGCTCGTGCCGCGTCTGATTGGTGCACCGGGCCTGGCGCTGCCGCGCACGAGCGCGCTGGCCTTCTGGCTCTACTTCGCCGGTGGCCTGCTGATGCTGGCGAGTTTCTTCGTCGAAGGCGGGGCGGCCAACTCCGGATGGACGTCGTATCCACCGCTGGCCATCATTGCCACCGAAGGCCAGACATGGTGGCTGCTGGGCATGGTGGGCGTGAGCGCCTCCGCCGTGCTCGGCGCCATCGTTCTCATCACCACCATCGTCTCGTGTCGTGAACCGGGACTCACGCTGGCACGCCTGCCGTTTTTTGTGTGGGCGCAGCTCGTGACGGCCTTCCTGCTGCTGCTGGCTTTCCCCGCGCTGCAGGCGGCGGCACTGTTTCAGCTCATGGACCGCGTGGCGGGCACGAGCTTCTTCATGCCGTCAGGCCTCGTGATTGGCGGCATTCCCCTTCAGGACTACTCCGGCGGCGGCAATCCGCTGCTGTGGCAGCACCTCTTCTGGTTTCTCGCGCACCCTGAGGTGTACGTGCTGGTGCTGCCGGCCATGGGCATCGTCTCGGAGGTCATCGTCTCGAACACCCGGCGTCCGCTGTGGGGGTACGGGCTGATGGTGGCGGCGGTGCTGTTCCTCGGCGGGATGTCGATGCTGGTGTGGGCGCATCACATGTTTCTGACGGGCATGGGCACCACGCTCAGCACGTTCTTCCAGATCACGACCATGATCGTGTCGGTGCCATCGGTGGTGCTCATCACGTCACTCGTGATGTCGCTGTGGGGCGGCTCCATCCGGTTCCCCACGGCCATGCTGTTTGCCCTGGCGTTTCTGCCGATGTTCGGCATCGGCGGGCTGACGGGTCTGCCGCTCGGCCTGGCCGCCAGCGACATCACGCTGCACGACACCTATTACGTGGTGGCGCACTTCCACTACCTGGTGGCGCCAGGTACTGTGTTCGCGCTGTTTGCCGGCATCTATCACTGGTTTCCAGCCGTCACCGGCCGCGTACTCAGCGAACGCCTCGGCAAGTGGCACTTCTGGCTGTCCTTCTACTTCATGAACAACATCTTCCTGCCGATGTTTTTCGTCGGCCTGGCCGGTGTGAACCGCCGTCTGTACGACGCCGGCGCGCAATACGCGCTGGCCCAACCCTTTGGCGCGCTCCAGCGGCACATGACATGGTCGGCGTTCGCGCTCGGCCTGGCGCAATTGCCATTTCTCATTGCTCTCGTGCGCGCGTGGCGTACGAAGCCGGAACCCGCAATGGTACCTGGTGGAAGTGACGTAGCCCTTACGAGCGGCGCGTCCGATGTTGCAAAGGCTCCTGTTTTGGA
>CAZZGM010000402.1:0-3390 GCA_964653955.1 uncultured Bifidobacteriaceae bacterium
GCCAGGCCATCGATCACCGTATAGGCACGTCCGTCACGAAGCGTGGCCAGCACCGCGGCGGCATCGTGTGCGGCATCGCCGCTCAGTCCGCCGTGGTGCTGGCCACGCTTCGTGACGGACGTGCCTATACGGTGATCGATGGCCTGGCCACACCGGGCGCGTTCGACTTCTCGGCGACGAGTGCGGGCCGCGTGGCCCGCATGGGTGACTACCTGGACACAGGGGGCGACGTGCGGCTGCACGTGCGGATGGCAGCGCCGGAGGGCGCGCGAATGGTCATCCGTAGCAACGGCGACGTGTTCTACGACACGCTCGAGCGGGAAGTGCATATCGGCATACCGGATACCCCCGCCGTTTACCGTGTGGAGGTGGAACTGCCGGACGCGCGAGTACCGTGGATGGTGTCCAATCCCATCTACGTTGGCATGCGCGAAGCCCATCGTCAGGTGGGGCGCGACGTGCCGCCCGTGCGCGTGCGCCAGCCCATTGCCACGCAGGCGTGGGTGGCCGAGGCATCGGCGGCATCCTCGAGTGTGCTGCGGCTGCCCGACGCCGCCGCCGGCCTCACCGCCGTGGTATGGAATTACACACTGGCGCCGGGGCATCCGGCCGGACAATATGCGGCGGTCACCTTTCCTGTCGAGGGGTTACCCGCCGGCGGGCGTGTGCAACTGCGCGCCCGGGCCGATCGTCCGATGCGTGTGTGGCTGCAGGTGCGCGCATCCAGCAGCGGCCGGGGCGATCGGTGGGGGACATCCATCTACGTCGACGAAACGCTGCGCACCTATGACGTGGCGTTCGACGAGATGCGGCCGCTGGGCGTCACGGCGTCGCGCGAGTTGCCGCTGGCCCGAGTGGATGCGCTGCTGATGGTGGCCGATACGTTGAATGCGCGGCCCGGCGACCGTGGGCAGGTGGAAATGGCCGACCTGTGGCTGGTGGAGCCGTAACGCCACGGCGGCCGCACGTCATTTGCGGATGCCGTAGCGAATGCTGACTTCCCAGATGATCAGTCCGACGCCCAGCGCCAGCAGTCCGCCGCCAACGGTGAGCACCGCGATGGGCGTCAGCACCGCGTCCGTACCGTAGCCGTCGTTCTGGAGTGCCGCGACGAGAATCACGAACCCGGCGGTAATGGTGACCAGCGACACCAGGAGGGCGACCGCACCAATGACGGCGCGTATCAGCGAACCCGGTTGGTGGTGTGGTGCGTGAGTCATGTGCGTACGGTCAGCAGCAGATAGGCCGCGGCCGCACCGAAGATGAGATTGGGTGCCCACGCCGCCAGCGCCGGACTGATCATGCCGCTGGCACCAAACGCCGCAAACACCGAAATCATCGTCCAGTAGAGCAGGGCCAGCACGATGCCGATGCCGATGCCGTACATCGCGCCGCGTTTGCCCGTGGTGACCGCAAAGGGTACGGCAATGAACGTCATGACGAGCGTGACGAACGGGAACGCGATTTTCCGGTAGAGCTCGACCTCGTGCTCGAGCACGTCGTAGCCGCTGCGCCGGAGTTCGCTGACATAACGCTCCAGCTGCGGATAGGTCATGCGGCGCGGTTCGGGGATTTCCGTCATGAAGTAATCGGCGGGCTCGAGCGCCAGGCGGTCACGCTCGAACGCCCGGAAGGCGCGGTCGGGCGCCGCCGAGAAGTCGCGCGCCCATCCGTCCATCAGCTCCCAGTCGCGGGCCGGAGCCCCGGGTTGATAGAGTGCGCGCTGCGCGTAATAGCGCCGCACGAGTTCGTGTGAGTCGGGATCGAACTCCAGCACCGACACGCCATTCAGCTCCGACGTCCGCGGATTGAAATACTGATAGTGGTAGACGTCGCCGCGCCGGCCGACAATCCACTTGCGGTTGAGTACATCGAAGGTCTGTGCCGAGCCGCCGCGAATGAGGTGCTTCAGTTGATCGGCCCGGCGGTTGGCCAGAGCCAGCACCCGTTCTTCCATGCCGAACAGCACGCCGCTGGCCACCAGCGCAAACACGAGCAACGGTGCCGCCGTCCGATACAGGCTGACGCCGCAGGCGCGCATGACGATGAGCTCGCTGTTCTTGGTGAGGAGGCCAATCGTGACCAGTGCCGACAGCAGCACGGCGAGGGCAATGATGTAGGCCATGAACTGTGGCGTGGACCACCACAGGAACGACAGGATCTGCGCCAGCGTGGTCTGGCCCTTGAACCACTTGTCCGACAGGTCGAGGAACGTCGAAATGTAGAACAGTCCCAGCATGGCAATGATGGTCATGGCCAGGATGCGCAGGTACTGCCTGGCCACGTACACGTCCAGCAGGCTCGGGCGCGGCAGTGAGAATTGCGGAAAGCGGATGACCACCACGACGCGGTCGCGCCGTACTCCGGCCGCCGACCCGGCGAGTCCTGCCGGGACACCAGCCGCCGTCGAGTCGCGGTCCAGCCGGCGCGCCAGCCAGGCGGGCAGGGCCGGGCGGGGCAGCGAGATACGAATCGGCTGGTCCGCCGATCGCGCGCGCGAGATCAGGAGCACGACGCCGGCCACGCCCAGCACGATGTTCGGCATCCACATCGCCAGCCACGCCGGCATGAGGCTGCCCTTGGTCATGGCCTGGGCCGTGAACATCACGACGTAGTAGATGAAGATGACGCCAATGCCGAGAACGAAGCTGGCCAGCTTGCCGTCCTTGCGGTTGCTGGCGCCCAGCGCGAGGCCGAGCAGCGCAAACACGAAACAGGCGATGGGAATGGAGAACTTCTTGTGGATGGTCATCACCTGGTTGTGCGCCGAGATGCCCTGGCCCTCACGTTCGGCAATCAGGGCGCGCAGTTCGGGGATGGTCAGTTCGTTGTCGCCGCGTGCCGGACCACCACGCGGGAACACCGATTGTGGATCCAGCGACACCACCATCTGCTGGAAGCGGAGCACTTCGTAGGCCGCCGGATTGGCCAGGCTGGTGGTGTGACGCATGCCGTCCTGCAGCACCATCTGGATGGTCTGCGCCTCACGGTCCACCAGCATCCGGCCCGTCCGGGCCAGAAAAAGAACGGGCTGCGCCGGGTTGCTGGTATCGGCCGCCAGCACGTCCTGCCATCCGCCCCCCTGAGGGATCTCCCGCACGTAGAGGACGATGTTGGGGAAGTCCTCGAAGAAGATGCGGGGGCGTACTTCGCCTTCGGCGCGGTCCGCGACAATCTGGACGGTCATTTCCCGGAACGCCTGGTTGGCGTCGGGCATGGCCTGCAGCAGCACCCACGACGAACCGGCCCATGACACCAGCGCCACCAGGCCGAGAGGCCGGAGCAGCCGGTACGGGCTGATGCCGCAGGCCATCATCACCACCACCTCGCGGTCGGCCGACAACCGGCCGAATGCCACGAGGATGCCGATGAGCAGCGCCATCGGAATGG
>CAZZGM010000403.1:0-3353 GCA_964653955.1 uncultured Bifidobacteriaceae bacterium
GCAAGGGCATTGGTCAGTATCAGATTGCCGCGCACGGCGTGTCCGCGCACGCTGGTGTGGATCCCGCGAAGGGCGTGAATGCCATCCGCGAGATTGCCGCGCAGGTGCTGGCGCTCGATGCGCTGCGCGATCTCGAACGTGGTGTGTCGGTCAACGCCGGCATCATTGCCGGTGGCAGGCGGCCGAACGTGGTGCCCCATCACGCGGCAGTGACGGTGGACATCAGAGCCGGAACGCTCGCTGATGCCGACCGTCTGGATCGTGCCATGCGTGGGCTCACGGCCGTGACGCCTGGCGCGCGTCTCGAGGTGACGGGTGGCTTCAACCGTCCGCCCATGGAGCGATCGGCAGGCGTGGTGCGTCTCTTCGAACTCGCGCGAGAGGTGGCGTCGGACCTGGGGATGGCCCTGGAGGAAGGCGGCACGGGTGGCGGGTCGGATGGCAACTTCACCGCGGCCCTCGGTATTCCGACGCTCGACGGGCTCGGCGCCCTTGGCGACGGCGCGCACGCGCTGCACGAATACGTCGAGATCGACGCGCTGGTGCCGCGTGCCGCGCTGCTGGCCGGCCTGCTGCAGCGCCTTACCCGCGCGACCTGACGGGGAGTCCGTAGCGGGCCTTCAGCATGCCGACCACGTGCTGGACACGGCGTGCGTAGTCCTTGGGCGTGTACTTGCCCGCGTACAGGTGCCCGTATCGTTCCACGAGATCCGGGTACTCACGCGCGAGGAATGCCATGAAGTGCGCCCGCGTGCCGGCCTCGAGGTGCATCACCATCGAGCCGACGGACCGTGCCCCCGAGTCGGCAATGGCCTTGATGGTGCGTTCGAGTTTGGCCGGTTGCGAACTGATGCCCGGCACGATGGGCGCCATCAGCACGCCGGCGTCCAGCCCGGCATCGACCAGCGCGCGGACCGCACGCAGCCGCTGGAGTGGATGTGCGGTGCCGGGTTCCAGGCGCTGCCAGGCGTCCTCGTCCACCGTCGGCACACTCAGATAAATCCGGCAGTCGGCGCGCTTGTGCAGGTCCTGCAGCACGTCGCGATCGCGCACCACCATGGAGCCTTTCGTGACGATGCCGACGGGCGTGGACGCGCGGGCCAGCGCTTCGAGCGATCCGCGCGACAGGCGGTAGGTACCTTCGATGGGCTGATAAGGATCGGTGGCAGTGCCCAGGGCCACCTGGTCGCGCGTCCATGACGGCCGGTCGAGTTCGTCGATCAGCCGCGCGACGAAGTTCGTCTTGACGAAAATGACTGACGCGAACTCGTCGCCGGCGCCGAGTTCGAGTTGCGATTGATAGCGCCGTGCGAAGCAGTAGTGGCAGCCGTGGGTGCAGCCGCGGTAGGGGTTGAGCGTCCATCGGAAGGGCATGCCGTGGACGCGGTTGAGTGCCGATCGGCACCGCACCTCCTGATACCGCGCATCGTCACCCCGGCGGGTGAGACAGGGGAGGGCGTCGAGGCCTCCCGCGCGGACAAGCCGGGCGACATCGCGCGTAGTGGGGCGGTCCGGACGGAGGTCCACGAAGAGCGGCGCTTGTTCCACAGGAATCCTACGAACATCGGGCGACGTCTCATTATTTCGCTAAATTTTCGCCTGTCAAGACCGCGCGCCAAAAGACGCTGGTACGGACGCCGGGACGAGCGCGAGTGCGTTGTAGGGTTGTCCGGGTTCGCGGCTGGCGGAACGCCGTGTGGCGACGGGACGGCTACGGGGGCGGCTACGGCGCGATGTCGGCGGCGCGCCACCACGCGAGCAGATCATCGACCGTCTGCTCCAGTGCAATCTGCGGTGTCCACCCGGTGTCGTGCGTCAACCGCGCGTGGCTGCCCTGCAGGCGCGGCACGTCCGAGGCCCGCATGCGCGCCGGATCCTGTTCGATGCGGATGTCCACGTTCGCGCGGGCGCGAAACTGGTCCACGAGATCGCCAATGCGAATGGCTCGGCCGCCGCACACGTTATAGGGAATGCCGGGTGTACCCGTCGCCATCAGCGCCCGGTAGGCGCGTACCGTGTCACGCACGTCCATGATGTCGCGCTCGGGATCCAGGTTGCCCATCTGCAGCACCGGCGGCAACGCGCCGCGTTCGATGAGGGCCACCTGCCGCGCAATGCTCGGCGCCACGTAGGCCGGCGTCTGCCGCGGACCGACGTGATTGAACGCGCGTGCCACCAGCACGGGCACGCCGTGTTCGGCCCACGCCTGCACGGCCACGAGTTCCTGCGCGAGTTTGCTGATAGCGTACGGGCTCGATGGCCCCAGCGCGGCGTCTTCCGTGATGGGCGTGTCCGCGGGCTGATAGACGGCGGCCGACCCGCTGACGAGTACGCGCGGGCGTACGCCGAGCCGCGCCAGACCTTGCAGCAGGTGGTGCGTGGCCAGCACGTTGCCTTCGAACGTCTCGCGCGGATGTTTCCACGAGTCGGCGAGGTGCGCGGCGCCGGCAAGATGGTAGACGGCCGACGGCATGACGTCGCCAAGTGCGGTCTCGACGGACGACGGATCGAGCAGATCCACGTCCATCCACCGGATGGGGGCACTCGTGCCGGGTGTCGTGCCGGGCCGGCACCAGCCCACCACCGTCGCACCGTCGGCCACCAGCAACTCGACGAGCCAGCCGCCGACGAACCCGGCGGCGCCGGTGACGAGAATCGGGCCGGATGAAGAAAGGGCTGCGTTCACGCCTTCGTCTGGAGCGGCGCGTTAGTGCGCCGCCGGGCGCTGGCCGTACTGCTGCGCCATGTACGCCTTGTATTCCGCGTCACGTTCTTTCACGGGACGCCACCACCATTCGTTGCGGCGGTACCAGTCCACCGTTTCGGCCAGGCCTTCTTCGAAGGGCACGAGCGGCTGCCACCCCATGTTCCGCAGCTTGTCGGTGCTGACGCTGTAACGGCGGTCGTGACCCTTGCGGTCCTCGACCCGGCGCACCAGCGATTCGTCTTTCCCGAGCAGCCCAAGCAGGTTGTAGGTGAGGTCGACGTTCTTCACCTCGTTGCCGCCACCGATGTTGTACACCTCACCGCTCGTCCCCTTGGCGATCAGCATGTCGATGGCGCGGCAGTGATCCAGCACGTGCAGCCAGTCGCGCACGTTGCCGCCATCGCCGTAGAGCGGCACCTGAATGCCGTCGATGAGGTTGGTGACGAACAGCGGGATGATTTTTTCGGGGAACTGATACGGCCCGTAGTTGTTGGAGGCGCGCGTGACAATCACCGGCACTTCATGCGTGGCCCAGTAGCTGTAGGCCAGGCGGTCGGCACCGGCCTTGCTGGCCGAGTACGGGTTGCGCGGGCGCAGTTCATCGGTTTCGGTGCTCGACCCTTCGGACACGCTGCCGTACACCTCG
>CAZZGM010000404.1:0-3349 GCA_964653955.1 uncultured Bifidobacteriaceae bacterium
GAGGTACGGTCCAACTGGTGCGAAGCCGTCGATGGCCTTCCCCACCATCCACTGGCCGCCGCGTTCGTACTGGAGATCGCGGGCCGTGAAGTCGTTGCCCGTGGCGTAGCCGGCCACGTACGACAGCGCGTCCGCTTCGCTGACGCGCGAGGCCGTGCGGCCGATCACGATTACCAGTTCCACTTCGTAGTCGAAGTTCGTGGCCAGGTCTACGGGCAGCGTCACCGTACCGCCATGCCGGTTCAGCGAGGCGTTGAACTTGTTGAACAGCACCGGGTGCTGTGGAATGGGCGAGCCGATTTCTTCGGCGTGCCGCCGGTAGTTCAACCCCACGCAGACGATCTTGTCGGGCCGGCTCACCAGCGGTCCGTACTCGACTCCGTCTTCCGGGCGAAACGCCGGCGCTGCCGCCGCGCTCGTCAGTGCAGCCGCTACCACGGCCTGGACGCTCGGGCCGTCTTCCTGCTGCAACAGGTCGTCGAGCGTGGACGGTGCATACATTCCGAGCAGGTTCGAGGCGCGCGCCACGTCGAGGATGCCCTTCTCCGTCTTCGCTCCCAGGCGATCGGCACCCTCGTCGCGGAAGGTGAGGAGCGTGAGCCCCGTCGCCAGTCCGGTACCCAGTGTGCGCGCGGGACCGGACGAGGTAGCGGGCTGCGCGGGCGCACAGCCCGCGGTAGCAGCCAGTGTCCCCAGCGCACCAGCGTTCTTCAGGAAATTTCGGCGATCGATGCTCATGGCGCCGCATGATAATCCGTTTCCATGCGAGCCACCTTGCCTTCCCGCGCCGCGTTCGTCCTTGCCGGTTCCGTGCTGCTGGCCGCCGCGCTCGACGCGCGGCAGGCCGTGCCCGACGCCGTTCGCGCCGCCGCTGACGGCATCTCGTCCGAACAACTGGCCTGGGATCTCGCGCGGCTGGCCTCCGACGACCTCCTCGGCCGGAACACGCCCTCGCCCGGCTTCGATGCCGCTGCCGACTACATCACCGCGCGCCTGGCACGCGCCGGTCTCACACCAGCCGGCGACAACGGCACGTTCCGTCAGCACTACGAACTTCGGGACACACGCGTCGACACCACCGCCGCATCCATCACGGTGAACGGCCAGCGGTTTGCGTTTGGCGCCGACTTCGCGCTGCGATCGTTCGCCGCGCCGCTCTCCGGCACGCTGCCGGTGGTGTATGTCGGCCACGACTGGGTGATTCCGGAACGGAACATCGACCCCTACGCCGGTCTCGACGTGCGCGGCAAGCTGGTGCTGGCGCACGGCCCGCGCGCGCTGCCCGCCGGCGTGGACGTGCAGCAGGTGGGCCGCGTCGCGGTGGACGCACAGACACCGTTCGTGGCCGCGGCCGAGCACGGCGCCGCCGGCATTCTCTTCATCACGCAGGCCAGTGAGCTGGTCCGGTGGGACGACATCCGCCGCGCCAACACCATCCGGCGCGAGCTCGAGCCGGGCGTACCGTCCGCCTACTCCGCTCTTCCCATGACGTCGCTGCTGCTGACGCCGCCACTCACCAACGCGCTCCTGGACGGTGAAACCGTAAACGGCGCCGCCGCCCTTGGCGCCGGAGATCGCGGCGACTATCTCGCGTCGTTCACGCTGAAGAAGTCCGTCACCATTGACGTCCCCGTCGGCGCGCAGACGACAATGCGGCCGTACAACGTGGTGGCGCGGCTGGAAGGGAGTGACCCGTCGCTGAAGGCGGAGGCCATCACGATTGCCGCTCACCTCGACGGCGCTGTCGGTTCACGAACCGTGGATGGCGATGCCATCTATAACTCGGCGGACGACAACGCTTCCGGCAGCGCCGCACTGCTCAACATTGCCGAACGCATGGCGGCCGCGCCCCGTCCGAAGCGCACCATCGTGTTTCTGTGGGACAGCGGCGAGGAACAGGGCCTCTGGGGCACGCGGTGGTTCGTGCATGCCCCGCCCGTCCCGCTGACGAGCATCGTCGCGCACATCAACGTCGACATGATTGGCGCGAGCCGGCGACCAGGCTCGGCCGACGCCGCCTCGGCGGGTGTCACGGAGCAGAACGAAGTGTTCGTGATTGGTCCGCGCGTGCTCAGCTCAGGTGCCGAAGCCCTGCTGAACCGGGTGAACGAGGGCTATCTCAAGCTGCGCCTCAACCACGAGTTCGACCGCGCCGATACCGAGTTCTTCTACCCGCGAACCGACGCCGGGCCGTTCCTCGAACGCGGCATCCTCGCTATTGGTTTCACGACCGGCGTGCACGCGCGTTATCACCTGCCGGCCGACGAAGCCCGTCACCTGGACCCGGTGCAGGTGCACGGTATCGCCCGGACCATTTTCGCCAGCCTGTGGGCGCTGGCCGACGCCGCCGAAGCGCCGCGCATGGATCGGCCGATGCCCTCGTCCGTGCCACGGGTCAAATAGACGGGAGACTCGATGAGGAGCCGCCTGACGGCGCCTACGCCGCGACGGCCGTCGCTCGAACAGCCTCGAGTGCGTGGACGAGCTCGGACATCTGCACCGGATTGAACAAGCCGTCCGGACCATGGGGCGCGATGTCGGTGAAGGGCGACTCGTACAGGCTCGACGCCTCCATCACGCCGCGTTCCGTCAAGTGGTCCACAATCAGGTTCACGAACTCAATCTGGTTGGCCGTGGGCGTGGTGCCCGCCAGAAACCCCGACATGGCCGCCTTGGCCGCCTCGCGATCGAGGCCCACCAGTGAGCGCACGAACAACCCCAGCCCGTTGGACTCGGCCGCGGCCTGGCCGATGTCATCCGGCGTGCCCACGCCGTTCTCGGCCAGCATCCGCTCCAGTTCCGACAGGTCCGACGAAGTAAGCGGGCGATTCATGCGCAGCCGCTGGATGGCCACGTGATCCTGGTGCGCGCGCAGAAACGCCTGCGCCTTGGCCCTGAACTTCTGCATGTCGGTGCCGTGTCCGAAGCCAGGTAGGTCCACGGCCGTCTCGGCGCCGAGCTCGTCCTCGAAATCGGTATAGACAATGCGCCTCGCGCGTTTTTCGATGAGCGGCACGAGGCTCCTGAGCCGGCGGCGTACCCGTTCGAGCATGGGCAGCGTCACATCCTGCCACCACTCGTCCGTCTGCACCTCCAGGATGAGCGCCATCTGGTCACGCACCATGGGGATGGCCGCCTGCTCCTCCAGCAGTCCGGCTACGCCGGTGAGCTGCTCGCGCAGGCGCGCGAAGCCGGGGTCGGGATGCAGCACCGAAAGTTGCAGGCGCAGCATCAGCAAATCGAATCGCTTGGACTCCTCCGCCTCCGGCTCGGTTTCCGTGGGCAATTCCGCAAGCTCGTGCGACAACTCGGCCAGGGCTTCCTGCGACAACACGGCCCACGACTCCGG
>CAZZGM010000405.1:0-3343 GCA_964653955.1 uncultured Bifidobacteriaceae bacterium
GGTGGACGGCTGGCGTCCCTCGTCTGCTGTGGTCGTGGATGCCGAGATCGAAGGCTACCCGCTGCGCAGCCTGCGTGACATTCCGGCCGGTGCCTACACGGTGCAGGCCGTCTTTCATCGGTACGAAACCTTCACGAGAGCCGACGGCTTCACCGTGAAGATGCCCATGGACCGCGGTGAGGGCCAGCAGTGGAACCGCGCGCCGGGCAATTTGTACAGCACGCCAGCCCAGGTGCAGGTCGGCCCGGATGGCGGCGTGGTGACCATTGCGCTGGACCAGGTGATTCCGCCCATCCCGCGACCCGAGGACACGAAGTACATCCGGCACGAACGTATCCAGAGCGACCTGCTGACGAAGTTCTGGGGACGGCCCATGCACCTCGGCGCCAACGTCCTGCTGCCCGAAGGCTGGGATACCCATCCCGAGGCGCGGTATCCGCTGTTCATCTATCACGGCCACTTCCCGTATACGTTCACGGGGTTCCGGCCCGAGCCGCCGGACCCGACACTGAAGCCGGACTTCTCGGCCCGCTTCAACCTGGCCGGCTACAACATCATCCAGCAGCAGTACGCCCATCAGTTCTACAAGGACTGGACCGGCTCCTCCTTCCCCCGCGTCATCGTCATTGAAATCCAGCACGCGACGCCGTTCTACGACGACAGCTATGCCGTGAATTCCGCCAACGCCGGCCCGTGGGGCGATGCCATCGTCAAGGAGCTGCTGCCGTACATCGAAGAGAAGTATCGCGGCATTGGCGAGGGCTGGGCGCGGTTCATGTACGGCGGATCCACCGGCGGCTGGGAAGCCATGGCCGCGCAGATGTTCTATCCCGACGACTTCAACGGCGCCTACATCGCGTGCCCGGATCCCATCGATTTCCGCGCCTATTCGGCGGTGAACCTCTACGAGGACGCCAACGCGTATTTCCTGGAAGGCGACTGGAAGCGGACGCCGCGGCCCGGCCATCGCAACTACCTGGGGCACATCAGTACGACGATGGAGGATATGAACCGGCTGGAGCTGGTGCTGGGGACGCGCACGCGATCGGGTCAGCAGTGGGACGTGTGGGAGGCCACCTACTCGCCGGTGGGGCCTGACGGCTATCCCGCGCGTATCTGGGACAAGAAGACGGGCGTCATCGACCGCAAGGGCGCCGAGTACTGGCGCGAGCACTACGACCTGGTCCACATCCTGAAACGCGACTGGGAGAAGGGGCTCGGGGCGAAGCTTGCCGGGAAGCTGCACATCTATGTCGGCGACATGGACAACTACTACCTGAACAACGCCGTGTACCTGGCCGAAGAGTTCCTGGAGTCGACGACGAAGCCCTACTACGACGGTGAGGTGTTGTACGGCGATCGTGCGGAGCACTGCTGGAACGGCGACACCACACGGCCGAACGCACTGTCGCGCATGCGCTATCACCAGATGTTCATCCCGAAGGCCGTCGAGCGCATCGAGAAGACGGCACCGCAGGGCGCCGACCTCGAGAGCTGGCGTTATTAGGCCCCTCATGAACCCCACTGGCATTCGGCTGACGGTGCATCCCAGCGGCGGCCCAATGGATCACCGCGGCGCGCATCACTGCAAGCAACTGTTGGAAGGGTAACTGTATGCGTACCGGATTCTTTCTCCTTGCCGGGTTCCTGCTTGTCGGTGCCACGGCGGTGCTGGCCAGGCTGTTCGCGCACAACTATCCGTCTGCCCCGGCAGTCGCTACGGCAGCCTTCCTGCTGCTGTGGCTCGCACTCACGGGGTTCAATATGTGGGTCGGTGTAGCAAAGGCCGGCTACTCAGTGGCAGAGGAGCTTCCTGTCTTGCTGCTGCTGTTTGGCCTTCCGGCCGCTGTTGCAGTGACGCTCAAGTGGAACGTCCTTTGAGCCGAGCACCTGCCCTGTCGTGGCACAAGACGAAGTCGGTGTGGGTTCATCGACCAGCAGGCGGCCCTCGTGCACCCGGGCTTGATCGTCATCCGAGGCAGCCGAGCACGTGGCGTAGTACCATTCCCACGTTATGACCACTCTGCTGTTGCTGACGTGGCTGCAGGTCACCCCCACCCAGCCGGCCGTTCCACTCCACTTCGGCGCCCCGCCGGTCGTACAGGTCCAGGCCAAGCCTGCGCCGGCCCGCCGGCCGGCAGCACCGGCCGGTACCACGCTGAGTATCACGGTGACCGACAGCGTGGGTGCCGTGCTCGACGGCGTCACCGTGTCGCTGATTGGCAACACCGATCGTTCCGGCGAAACCGCCGAGGGCCAGCTTCGCCTGCTGAACGTGCCCGCGGGCACGCACCGGGTGCGTTTCGAGCGCGAGGGGTATTACACCTTCGAGCGCGAGGTCATCTGGCGTGCCGGCCAGCCGGCCCCCAGCCTCACGGTGACGCTCAACGCCGCGCCACCGCCGCCCGAACCGCCGCCACCGCCGGAACCGGAGTTCGTGCTGCCCCCGCCGTCCACACCGAAGACGCTGGCGCTCCCCGATTTCATCGAGCGCAACTTCATCGGCACGCGCGAGACGCAGAAGGAAGACCTCGTCGGGTGCAGCGGCGTCGGCCAGGCCGTGGTGCTGCAAATCCGCGAGCCGGTGAGCGGCCGTCAGCACACCGGTGCCGACGCCATGCTGTATGTGATTGGCGGCGAAGGCACGCTGCGCCTGGGCGAAAGTGACATCACGGTCAGCGCCGGCGGCTTCGCGGTGGTGCCGCGCGGCACGTCCTACGGGTTCACGCGTCGCGGACGCAATCCGATGATCGTGCTGACGTTCCTTTCGGGCGCGCCCTGCGCCGCCGGTTAGTGGGCTGTATCGTCGATTTCTGAAACTACCACGTATGTCCGATGCCCAACTGACAGCGGCGCCCGCGCCGCAGGACTTCATTCGCGAAATCGTGGCCGCCGACGTGGCCGCCGGCCTGAACGGCGGCCGGGTAGTCACGCGGTTCCCTCCCGAGCCCAACGGCTACCTCCACATCGGCCATGCCAAGGCCATCTGCCTGAACGACGGCCTCGCCCGCGAGTACGGCGGCAAGTTCAACCTCCGCTTCGACGACACCAACCCGGCGAAGGAAGACGTGGAGTACGTGGACTCCATCAAGGAGGACGTCCGCTGGCTCGGCTTCGACTGGGACGACCGCGAGTACTACGCCTCGGACTACTACGAACAGCTGTATCGATTTGCCGAGCGGCTGATCGAAAAGGGCGTGGCCTACGTCGACTCGCTGTCGGCCGACGAGATTCGTGATCGGCGGGGCACGTTGACCGAGCCGGGCAGCAACTCGCCCTACCGCGATCGCAGCGTCGACGAAAATCTGGACCTGTTCCGGCGCATGCGCGCGGGCGAGTTCCC
>CAZZGM010000406.1:0-3339 GCA_964653955.1 uncultured Bifidobacteriaceae bacterium
GCGGCACCACCTGCGGGTCGCGGACAATGCGCGGGTCGGAGGTGAGCATCCCGTCCACGTCGGTCCAGATCTGGATCTCGTCCGCGCCCAGGCACGAGCCAATGATGGCGGCCGAATAGTCCGAGCCGCCGCGCCCCAGTGTGGTGGTGATACCGTCGCGTGTGGCGCCGACGAACCCGCCGGTCACGGGAATGCGGCCCGACACCAGGAGCGGATCCAGGTGCGTCATCAGCGCCGTCGTCGTTTCCGGTAGTTGGGGGGCGGCAGCCTGGTGTTCGTGATCGGTCACCACGGCCAGCCGCGCGTCCACCCAGCCGGACGACAGCCCCTGCGAGGCAAGCGCCGCGGCAACGATGCGGCTGCTGAGAATTTCGCCGGTGGCGGCAATCGTGTCCATCCAGCGCGGCGACACCTCACGCAGCACGGCCAGTGCCGCGCCAATGCGTGCCAGCTCGGCGCACTCGCGATCGATGTCCTCCAGCACGGTGCGGCGCAGTGTTTCGTCGGTCACGACGTCCGACACCGTCACGTGCCGCTGACGCAGTTCGGCAAGGCTGTGCTGCACACCTTCGGCATCACCCGCGCCTGCCTGTGCCGCCACCCCCAGCAAACGATCGGTCACGCCCGACAGCGCCGACACCACCACGACGGGACCACGCGGGTCGCCACCTTCCCGCTGTGCCTCGGCCTGCCGCGCCGCGCGGACGATGCCAATGAGGCGCTCGATGGCGGTGCGATCCGCCACCGACGTGCCTCCGAACTTCATCACCACCATGGCTGGCCTCCTCTTACACCAACAGGCCTTCGGCCATCATCAGTTCCGCGTTCAGGATGGCCGCGCCTGCTGCGCCGCGGACCGTGTTGTGCCCCAGCGCCACGAAGCGGGTCTGCAGTACCGGGCACGGACGCACACGGCCGACGCTGACGGCCATGCCACCACCGAGGTCGGCGTCGAGCCTGGGCTGGGGGCGATTGGGGGCATCCATGGTCACGATCGCCGGCACGGGCGCCGTCGGCAGCGCCAGTTCCTGCGGTCGTCCACGGAACGAGGCCAACGCGTTCACGACGTCGGCCGGCGCGGGCTTCGTGCCCAGATCCACGGACACCGTCATCGTGTGGCCGTCGATGACCGGCACGCGGTTGGTGTGTGCGCTGACAGCCGCGGGATGCGGCGTGCGTCCTCCGTCGGTCCCGAGAATCTTCAACGTCTCGGTTTCCATCTTCTCTTCTTCGCCGCCAATGAACGGCACCACGTTGCCCAGGATGTCGAGCGACGGCACGCCGGGGTAACCCGCGCCCGACACCGCCTGCATGGTCGACACCACGACGGAGCGAATGTCGAACGGGCGGAGCGGTGCCAGCGCCAGCGCCAGCACGATGGTCGAGCAGTTGGGGTTGGTGACGATGGCGCCCGTCCAGCCCTTCGACGCGCGCTGTTCGGCAAGCAGCGCCAGGTGGTCGGCGTTGACCTCGGGAATGAGCAGCGGAACGAGCGGGTCCATACGGTAGTTGCGTGCGTTGCTGACGACGATGTGGCCGGCCGCGGCAAAGGCGCCTTCGATGTCACCGGCGACCGAGGCATCGAGTCCCGAAAACACCACCTTCGGCCCGCGTCCCGGCACGCACGGCTCGACAATGCGGTCCGCGTGTTCGGCCGGGATGGGTGTGGCCAGGCGCCACGGTGCCACGTCCTTGTAGGCTTTGCCCTCCGACCGTTCGCTGGCCGCCAGCCACGTGAGGCTGAACCACGGGTGTGTGGCCAGACGCGCCACGAACTGCTGCCCCACCACACCGGTGGCTCCCAACACGCCGACTTCGATCCGCCTCACGACAACGTCCTCCTCGTTTCCTTCCTCAAAAACAAAAACCCGCCTGGGCATCTGCCGTGGCGGGTCGCTGGTGGCCTCTCGAAAGGGCCGGGTCGATGGCCGATGCCTACACGGGCAACGGCCGGACACACAGGGATCCCGTCACGGAGCAGGCCCGCTTTCGCGCGCTGATCGTTCGCTTCAGGATCACGGCGTGGAGTATATCACGGGCGTCCTGGTTCACCGCGGCGCGCATGCGGTCCGTGGCGACACCGTGAGCGTACAGTTGAGGCCGTGCGCACGCCGAATGCGACTCGCGGTATAGATCCCGCAGTGATCGACGCCGCCTCCTCCCTGCCGGCCGCCGGCAGCACCGCACGCTGGCCCATGCTGACGGCCGCCGCGCTGGGGGCCGCGTTCTTCGTGGTCATTGCCGGCTGGCGTGTGGTGTCGCCGGTGGACATCGACTGGATGATGCAGTGGGACTGGCGCATCCATTTCCTGGGCTGGCACATCTTCCGCGGCGAGCCGTGGGCGTGGCCACCCGGGCGTGTCCCCGGCTACTACGCGCCCATCGGTACAGCCATTGGTTTCACCGACTCGATTCCACTGCTGGCGTTTGCGCTGAAGCCGCTCTCGCCGCTGCTACCGCTGCCGTTCCAGTACCTCGGGTTGTGGCTCACGGCGTGCTTCGCGCTCCAGGGTTACTGGGGCGCACGTCTCGCGGCGCTGTGGACCTCGCATGGCGGTACACAACTGCTGGCCGGGCTGCTGTTCGTGCTGATGCCAACGCTGCTGAACCGCGCCATCCATCCCGCGTTGGCGTCGCACTGGCTGGTGATCTGGGCACTGGTTCTCTACCTGGCGCCACCACCTGCGTCACGGCTACCGGTGAGATCCATGCTGGCCATTGGTGCCATGGCCGGGCTCCTGCATCCGTATCTGGCCGTGATGCTGCTCGCCATGCTTACAGCGCTGGCCATACGCGCGACGATCGACGCGCTGCCCGAACGTTCGTTCCCGGCCGCGGATGCACGTCCCGCGCTGGTGCTGGCGGGCACGGTGGTCCTGGTCGTGGCGGGCTGGTGGGCCTCCGGATTGTTCACGGCTGAGGAGGCGTCCCTGGCGCGGTCCGGCCTGACGCTGTTCTCCATGAACGTGCTCGGTCCCATCATGCCGAGCGGATGGTCCGCGTGGCTGCCGGAGATTGCCGCCGGCACCGATGGCCAGGCCTTCGAAGGATTCCAATACCTTGGCGCCGGCGTGCTCGGGCTGATGACGGCGGGCATCCTTGCGGTGCTCATACGGCCTGTGGCGGAAGGGACGAGACTCGCGCGCATGCACCCCGCGGCGACGTTCTCACCACGGCTGTGGCCGCTGGCGCTGGCGTGCCTGGCGCTGACAATCTACGCCCTCAGCCCGCGGATCACGTTCGCGGATCGTGTCGTCCTGGACTATTCTTCGCCGCTGCTCGATCGTCTCGCGGTGTTTGGCGTGACGGGACGATTTTTCTGGCCGGCCGCCTACCTGA
>CAZZGM010000407.1:0-3329 GCA_964653955.1 uncultured Bifidobacteriaceae bacterium
GCCCACGCCTTCGGGCGACTTCGGCCAGCCGAGCCGGATCGTGGTGCCGCTGCCCGTCGCTTCGGTGAGATAGGCCGGTTCACTCCATTTCAGGGTTTCGGACAGCGGACCGACCCCGGCGGTGTGCGCCGCCGTCGCGAAAATCAGCGTCCGGACTTCAAGAAGCCGTAGCCGGACGGGCCGCGGGAACGCGGCAAAGGCCGCAGCCACGTTGGCAGGCATGTCAGGCGGTTTCGGAGAGCGGCGCATCAGGATGTCCTCAGCGAGGGGCGCATCGGCGGTCGTCCCATTCCAGGCAGGCAGTAAAATGGCACGGATCGAACCGGCAGATCTTGCAGAGTTTGTCCGGACGCCGTTGCCGGAACCAGCCTCGCGTTCCTGACCGTATCCTTTTTCAGACGATGACCGGGCGACAGGTATCGCACTACCGAGTGGAACACCGCCTTGGTGAAGGCGGGATGGGCGTGGTGTACGCGGCCGAGGACCAGCGCCTGGGTCGCAAAGTGGCCATCAAGTTCCTGCCCGACGGGGCGTACACCGACCCCGAGGCCGTGGAACGGTTCCTCCGCGAAGCGCGCGCCATTTCGGCCATCAACCATCCGCACATCTGCACGCTTCACGACATCGGCGAGGTGGACGGCCGGCAGTACATGGTGATGGAACTGCTGGAGGGCGAGCCGCTGAAGGCCTGCATCGCGCGCGGGCCGCTGCCGCTGGACGAGGTGCTGGCCTACGGCGCGCAGATTGCCGACGCGCTCGACGCCGCTCACGCCAAAGGCATCGTCCATCGTGATCTGAAGCCCGCCAATCTGTTCGTCACGGAACGCGGACAGGTGAAGGTGCTGGACTTCGGTGTGGCCAAACTGTCGGACCAGAACCGTGTGTCGCCGCATGCCGACACCACGCTCGGCTCCGGCCGCTTGACGATGATGGGGTTGGCGCTGGGGACCATTCACTACATGTCCCCCGAGCAGGCCCGCGGCGAGCTCATTGACGGCCGCAGCGACCTCTTCTCCCTCGGCATTGTCCTCTACGAGATGGCGACCGGGCGCGCGCCGTTCGAGGGCGCGACGGCGGCGGTGGTGTTCGAAGGCATCCTGACGAAAGATCCGCCCGCGCCGTCGCAAGTACGTCCCGGGATACCGCACGCGCTGGACCAGATCATCATGCGCGCGCTGGAGAAGGATCCGCAGCGGCGCTATCAGAGCGCCGCGGAGGTCCGTACGGATCTCCAGCGCCTGCGCCATGCTTCCGATCGAGCCGTGACGTCAGAGGAGATGCGCGCGAGCCGCATGGTGGCGGCGGCCACGGATGGCGGCACGGTGTCTGCTTCCACCGACCGGCGCGACGCGCTGTCGGCACAGCTTGCCGATGCACCGGTGAACGAGGCGGGGCTACGGACGCCGTTTCGCGCGTGGTGGGTGGCGGCGCCCGTCATCACGCTGGCCATCGTGGCGGCCACGGTGCTGTGGCGGCAGACGCAGGCACCGGCCCTGGCCCATCGCGATCTCGTGGTGCTGGCCGACTTCGTCAACCGAACAGGTGACGCGGTGTTCGACGACACGTTGAGTGAGGCGCTGGCCGTACAACTGCGGCAGTCGCCGTTCGTCAACGTGCTGAATGATCAGCAGGTGCAGTCCACGCTTCGCCTGATGGGACGCGATCCCGGCGCGGTGCTCACCGCCGACGTGGGGCGCGAAGTGTGCCAGCGCGCCAGCGCCCGCGCGCTGCTGGGCGGCAGCATTGCCAGCCTGGGCTCGGCCTATGTGCTGACGCTGCACGCACAGGACTGCGTGACCGGTGAGATGCTGGCCGAAGAGCAGATTCAGGCGCAGGGCAAGGACGGCGTGCTGGGTGCATTGAACGGCGCGGTGCGGCAGTTTCGCGGCCGGCTGGGTGAGTCGCTGGCCTCCATTCAGCGCTACGACGCGCCGATCGAGCAGGCGTCCACCTCGTCGCTCGATGCGTTGAAGGCCTACAGTCGTGGCACCACCGCCCGGCGCACGCTCGGCGATTTCGAGTCGGTGCCGTTCTTCCGGCGCGCCGTGGAGCTGGATCCCGACTTCGCGCTGGCCTGGGCACGGCTCGGCACCGTGTACAGCAATCTCGGCCAGCAGGAAGAGGCGCGGCCGGCGACGACGCGTGCCTACGAGCTGCGTGAGCGGGTGAGCGACCGCGAGCGCTTCTACATCGAGGCGCGTTATCACACCACCATCGACGAGGACATCGACGCCGCCATCGAAACGTACCGGTTGCTGCTGGCCACCTATCCGGACGACTACGCGGCGCTGGCCAACATGGGCCTTCTGCTGCGCCAGCAGGGCCGCATCAACGAAGCGCTGCCGGTACTCCGTCAGGCGGTGGCCGTGGCGCCCGATCAGCCGAACACACGGCTGAACCTCGGGTATGCCCTGGTGGATCTGCGTCAATATGACGAAGCGCGCCGCACGTTCGACGATGCGTTGAAGCTGCAGGACAGCACGAACATCCGGATGGGCCTGTTCACCGTGGCCACGCTCACGCGTGACGAGGCACTCGCGCAGGCACAGGTCGATGCGGTGCGCGGCCGCCGCGACGAAGTGAACATGCTGGGCGTGCAGATTCAGGCGGCACTGATGCGCGGACAGGTCGGCCACGCGCGTGAGTTTGCGGACCGCTGGTTCGCACGCATGGAGCAGGAAGGGCGTGCCTCGGGCATTGGCGAACCGGCCATGGGTTTCGTGCTGTCCGAAGTGCTGATTGGCGAGCTGGACGAGGCACGGGCACGACGTGCCGAGCTCGACGCACGCCAGGTGCTGGGGCCCTCCACGGCGGGCCCGCAGCTGGCGATGGCCGCCCTCACGCGCGATGCCGCGCTGGGCCGCCGCGTGCATCCAGTGGCCCTGGAGTACGTGTCCGCGTCTCCCAGGGCGGACGAACACCGCCGGCACCTCGACGCGCTGCTGGCGCTCGCTGAAGGCCGCGACGAAGAGGCGGCGCAACTCCTCGGACCGCCGTCGTTCACGCCCGCGCAGGATCAGGTCATCACGGCGTGGGCGCTTGCGAACTTCAGGCTTGGGCGCTTCGAAGACGCGCTGCGCGGGTTCGACTTCCTGCTGACGGCACCCACCACGAAGGTGGAACTCGAGACGACGCTGGCCTGGGCGACGGTGATGAAGGCGCGGGCGTTGGCGGAACTGGGGCGCACGAGCGAGGCGCGGGCGGCCTACGAAGCGTTCCTCGCCATGTGGAAGGATGCCGACGCGGGCGCACCACTGTTGATGGCGGCCCGCGATGAGATGAGGCGTCTAGAGTAGAGGCCGTCCGGCCACCGCCTGAAAGAACAGCGC
>CAZZGM010000408.1:0-3320 GCA_964653955.1 uncultured Bifidobacteriaceae bacterium
CTCAGGAAGTACCGACCCGTCGGCCCGCCTGTGGAGATGCGTCAGCGGATGCTCGCGACGGTTCGCGTACTCCGCATCTGGCCATGGGCCAGCGCCGCGGCCGCACTCTTCGTAATGGCACTCACACTGCGTCTTGCCGCCGGCAACCTGGCCGCCGGCGCGCCGGTGAACGTGGAACCGTCAACCTCGGCTCGCATCATCGAGGACCTCACCACCATGCTTGGCGGCGACGTCCACGCGCGCGAGCTGGCCGAGTTCATCGTCTTCGAACACGAGTTGCGCCGCGACGCTGCGCGCGCCGCAATCGAGCAGGAAGCAGGTGCAGAAGGGATCCCGCAATGAGCGATCACCCGCCACGTTCAGCGTCAACATATCGGGTGCGCCCTGTACTCCGGGGGTTCGCGATTGCCGCGTTTGCGGTGCTGCTGCCGCTGGCCGCGAACAGTTTGTGGGATTACATCGAAATCCGACGCCTGATGCACGAGGTCGAGGCCATCAGGGCCAAGGGCGAGCCCCTGACCGAGTGGGAGGCGGTCGGCGGCAGCCGGCCGCTCGCCTCGGATCCGCACAGCGCCGCGTCCTACTATCTCGCCGGCGCCATGCTGGCGATGGGAACCAATCCGTTCGAAGCCACTGCGCCAATCCGCGCATGGCTGCTGGACCCGCGTCCCGACCGCGATGCGCTTCAGCACATCGTCGAACCCGCGCACGCACTCGTCGAGCGTTCGCATGACGCGTTGCTGCTGGCCGACAAAGCCGCCGAACTGGCGTTCGATGGTTTTCCGGCCGGTACTGAGTACAGCTATCGCGCGGCCGGTGTCGGCGCCCTGCTGCGACTCATCTCCGCCCGCACGTTCAGCCTCAGTCAGTCCGGCAATGCCGACGCAGCCATCGACTCCGCCATCAGCGAGCTGCAGGCGCGGCGCGCTCTTCGCGACGCATTCTGGATGGCGACCGGCGGCCACGACGTGTCCGCCGTGCTGAGCCTGACGAAGCCCTCGCCGGAGGCGCTCCTCCGGCTCCAGGCGGCGCTCGAAGCCGAAGACGATCCGGAACGGCCACTCCAACACTTCCTGCGCGAGCGGGCGCGATACCTCGAACTGGTCTGGCGGCGATCCTACGGAACCGACCCGGGGAATGCACCTCGTTACTACACGTTCCCGTCCCGCGACATCACGCAGACACTGTTGCGGCCCCTGATCACACGCGGCACCATCGACACGCTCAGGCTGTGGGCGCAGTTGACCGACGTGGTCCGCACGCCGTGGCCCGAACGGGCCCGCCGAGGTGCCGAGATGCTCGACCGCTACGAACGGGACTCGCTGACGCCTCGAGGTCCGGGCATCTTCGGTTTCGGTCTGAACCCTGGCATTGCCCTCACGGCGTTTTCAAGAGCCGTCGACGCCACGCAACTGGTTCAGGATCGCGCGGCACTCGTTGCCGTCGGCGTCGAACGATTCAGGCGCGATCGTAATGCCCTCCCGGCAACGTTGCCAGACCTCGTCCCTCAGTACTTGCGAGCCATCCCCGAGGATCCGTACTCCGGGCAACCGCTCCTGTTTCGCCAGGACAATGTGGCGTACACGGTGTACAGCGTGGGCCCGAACCAGCGGGATGACGGAGGGGACCTTTCGTCGGACAACCGGGCCAGGCCCGCGCTCCGCGGCGCTGACGTTGGCGTGCGCGTGCTGGTCGGGAATGACTGACCAGAACGCTCGGTTTGCGCTACAGCTTTGGCGCAGGCAAACCAGTCAGGCCGAAGCTGAGACGCCGAAGCTGCGCTCGCGCGTCTTCGTCGTACGCCTGCGCGTTCGCACGCGTCGCCCGCAGGCCGTCGTAATACTGTCCGGTCTGCGTATCGGCCCCCGTGATCTGCCGCATGAGCGCCTCGGCGCCCTCATCCACGGTCGATCGCGACGCCATGCCCGACTGCCGCACCATCGTCGTATCCATCATCGTCGCCGGATGGAGCGCGGTGACCGTCACGCCTGAATCCTTCAATTCGGCGGCAAGATCCATCGTGAACAGAATCTGCGCCAGCTTGCTCTGCCCGTAGCCGCGTGATGCGCGGCCCGGCTGTTCCAGCATGACGTCCGCGAAGTCGATTGGTGACTGCGCCGCGGACGCGACGTTGATGATCCGGGACGGCGACGCAGCCACCACGTTCGGCAGCAGCGTGCGCGTCAGGAGGAAACCCGCAAGGTAGTTCACCGCGAAGTGCAGCTCGTGGCCGTCTCGACTCACCTGCCGTTCGCGCAGCAGCACGCCGGCGTTGTTGACCAGCACGTCAATGCGTGGATAGTCCCGTGCAATGTCTGCCGCAAAGCGACGCACCTCGTCGAGCGAAGCGAAATCCGCCGCGTAGAAGCGCGCGCGGCCACGGCCATCGGCGTTAATCTCCGCGACCACCGCCTTGCCGCGCTCCTCGTTCCGGCCGTGGATGATGACCTCGGCGCCGAGCGCCGCGGTGCGCCTGGCCACTTCACGGCCAAGACCGTCCGTCGAGCCGGTAATAAGGACCACTTTCCCCTTCATGGGCAGTTGTGCGGCAGTTGCGTCAGCAGCCTCGGGCCCTCCCGCCGCACTCGGCGAGGCCAGCCCACGCGTTGCCTGGGCCGCCACGGCAATCGCCAGGACGGTGACGAACGCCCCGGCATTGCGCCTGCGCGTCCACCGCGAGCAGCGCGCGTGTTCAGAGTGAGCGGCCAGTGTCATACGATCCCTTTCTTCGGACACATTCAGTGCCGGCGGTCGAGATCAGATGCTGCGTTACTCCGCCACCATCGTCAACCGGCCACACTCGAGCTGAGCAGTAACTACTTCTTCCGCTGGCCCCGCTCGTCTACTGGCCGCCGCACACCATCGATGAGACTCGTGCGGACCACCGTCACCACGCTCTCTGAAATCGGCCACGGCGTGTCGTTGGCCACCGCCCAGTAGGTAACGCGCGCCACAGCCGATGTCCTGCCAGTGGCCCACGGCGTCTCGAACGCGAACTCCGGATAGATGAACAGGTTGTCCTGCGCCACCGCATCACCGAGCGGCGTAAAGGTGAAACGCGGGACGATGTAGAGGCGGGTCGGGTCGTAGCGATCCACCTCCGTGTCCGCGAACTGCGCGCCGCGGCGCGCGACGTCCATGATCACCGACACCATCGTGTGCCACGACACGCGGCCCTGGCTGTTGAGATGGCGGCGGCGCACCTCGATGCCATAGGGATGCTCTGGCGCACTCGGCGACACGCCGGGCCGCCGGCGGCGTGGGTTGCGGTTGACGCGAATGCTGGCCACGGGCAGCTTGCCCGGACGCTCCGCACCCGG
>CAZZGM010000409.1:0-3314 GCA_964653955.1 uncultured Bifidobacteriaceae bacterium
CCGATATGGTGCCGTGCCCACGGGCGTGGATTTGTCGCCGGAAGCCATTGCATTCTGCCGCCGCATGCATCGGCATCCCGACGTGACCTTCGAGGTGGGGGACGCCGAACATCTGCCCTTCGAGGCCGCCACGTTCGACATCGTCACCAACGTGGAGTCGTCGCACACCTATCCGAACCTGCGGGCGTTCTATGCCGAGGTGGCCCGTGTGCTGAAGCCGGGCGGCTGGTTTCTTTATACGGACCTGTTGCCGGTGGCGCGATGGCTGGAGGTGCGGGCGCTGCTGGGGCCGCTCGGCCTGCAGCTGCACCAGGATCGCGAAATTACCGCCAACGTCCTGGCCTCGTGCGACGAGGTGGCGGCGACTCGAGCCCAGGCGTTCGGCGGCAGCAGCGCCGCCATCGACAACTTCCTTGCCGTGCCAGGGTCGATGGTCTACGAACAGATGCGGTCCGGCGCCTGGGAGTACCGCATTGTCCGTGCGCGTCGATCGTGACGGAGCGTGCAATCTCCAGCGCGCACGCGGAGCACGATGGTAGGCTGAATCCGGTTCTCATGCGCACTCGTGTCCTGATCCAACTCGGCGGTATTGCCGGTCTCGTGTTCGTCGCGCTGATAGCTGCCGGTTGCAGCGCCGCCATCAACCCTGTGCAGGTGGAAGCCGCGCAAACGGCCGCGCGTGTGAAGACGGCACTGGTCAACGACGACCGCCTGGGCGTTCGTGCCATCGAGGTTCGCGTCACTGGTGGTGTCGTGGAGCTGTCGGGAAACGTGGCCTCCGAAGACGAAGCGGCGCACGCGGTGTCGCTGGCGCAGCGCGTGCCGGGCGTGACACGCGTGGAATCTCGCCTTCGGGTGGGGCCTGCCGAAGTGCCACCCGAGGAACCGCAGATCGGCGGGCGGCCCAGACCAGCGAGCCGGGGCATGGACGTGGAATTCGCCGAACTCGAGGAGAAGCACGACCTGCTCACCATTGGCGGCGCCTTGCGCGTGGTCGAGCCGGGCGGTGTAGCGCAGGGGACGCGCTGGCAGCTGAGCCCGCTCATTCGTCTGGGTAACCGGCGCGGCCTCGGCCCGGCCATTGCTTTCGACTGGTACTCCGCTTACCCGAGGGCGACCGAGCGCGTGTCGGGCGACGTCGGCCGCGTGAACATCAGGCCCGTGATGGCCGGCCTTCGTTACACCGTGCCGGCGGGGCGCTGGTCGTTTGGTCCCTCGCTGGTCGGCGGCATGGCGTTCAACCGGCTCAGCGTGGCAGACGAAGGCGATGTGGACCGGCTGGCCATTGGCGTCAGCAGCAGCATGGCCTGGCGCGCGGCCCTGTCGGTGTGGTACGAAACGAGCCGGCGCACGGCCGTGAACGTTTCGCTGGGCCGCGTCTTCACCCGGCCACGTTTCACGATTGTCGAAGACGGCGTTCTGCGCGATCGCAGCGCCAATGCGGATGCCACGCTGCTGCTGGTGGGTGTGGCCTACAAGGTGTTCTGATGCCGCGGCGGAAGCGAGGGGCGGCATGATCGTCTCGTGGCTGGCTGGTGTCGCGGATGCGGCCCGGTTTGCGGGACGCGTGCTGGTGGACATCGTGCGCCCGCCCTATGAAGGACGGGAGATCCTCAGGCACCTCTATGAACTCGGCGTCCGCTCGGCGCCGCTCATTGCCACCGCTGGCTTTGCCATTGGCGTGGTGTTGTCCATGCACACACGATCGTCGATGGCGCGGTTCGGGGCCGAGGCGCTCATTCCCGCCGGCCTGGCCATTGCGCTGGTCCGCGAAACCGGCCCGCTGGTCGCCGGCCTGTTGCTGGCCGGACGGATTGGTGCCGGCATTGGCGCGGAGCTTGGCGCCATGAAGGTGTCCGAGCAGATTGACGCGCTCGAGGCCATTGCCGTGGACTCGTTCCGCTATCTGGTGGTCACGCGGGTCATCGCGTGCATGATTGCACTGCCGCTGCTGACCACGCTCATCAACTTCACCGGCCTGCTGGGTGGCTTCGCGGCCGAAACCGTCATTTCGGGCATGCCGTTCAACACCTACTTCCGCCAGGCGTTTTCGCCCATCGAGTTTTCGGACCTTATCCCGGCGACGCTCAAGACCACCGTCTTCGGCTTCATCATCGCAACGGTGGCGTCCTACCTGGGCGTGCACACGTCCCAGGGCACCGAAGGCGTCGGCCGCGCCTCCACGCGCAGCGTCGTGACGGCCTCGATGCTGCTGATTGCCGCCAACGTGCTGCTGGTGCGCATGATTTTTTTCTTCTATCCGCAATGACGACGGCAGCGGCGGCACCAGCCGTGGAACTGCGGCACGTGACGAAACGATTCGGAACCAGAGCCGTTCTCGACGATGTCAGTCTGGTGGTGCCGGCGGGACGTGCCGTCTGCCTGCTCGGCCGCAGCGGCACCGGCAAAAGCGTCACGCTGAAGCACATTGTCGGGTTGATGCAACCCGACGAAGGTGAGGTGCTGGTGGAGGGGGAAGATGTGACACGCATGGATCGGCGTGCGTTGTCGCGCATCCGCCAGCGGATGGGGCTGTTGTTCCAGAGCGCGGCACTGTTCGACTCGATCTCCGTGGGTGAGAACGTGGCCTTCCCGATGAGGCGCCACTCGAAGCTGTCGGACCGCGAAATTCGTGATCGTGCGCAGGCGCTGCTGGCCGATGTCGGGCTTGCCGACGACTACGACAAGATGCCCGCGGACCTGTCGGGGGGCATGAAGAAGCGCGCGGGCCTGGCGCGGGCGCTGGCACTCGAGCCTGCCATCCTGCTGGCCGACGAACCGAGCGCGGGGCTCGACCCCATCACGTCATCGGAAATCGACCGGCTGCTCGTGGACCTGAAACACCGGACGGGGGCCACGCTGATTGTCGTGACCCATAACATTCCCAGCGCGCGCACCATTGCCGACGAGCTGGTGTTCCTGCACGAAGGACGCGTCCTGGCGCAGGGAGCGGCCAGCGCGCTGGACCAATCGGCCATTCCTCTGGTCCGCCAGTTCATGCGGTCCGAGGGCAGCGGGTAAGGGACGGAGGACGGTAATGGATCGCAGGAAGGCGGCCTGGGTTGGCGCGTTCGTGATCGGGGGCGTGCTGTTGTTCGCGATTGGCCTGTTTATGATTGGCGACAGGCGTCTGCTGTTCACCCGCCACTACGAGGTGGCGACGACGTTCAGCAAGGTGTCGGGACTGCAGGTGGGCACGCGTGTCCGTCTGGCGGGACTCGATGCGGGCGAGGTGCTGGAAATCAGGATTCCATCCGCCCCTTCGCAGCCCTTTCTCGTCCGGATGCGCCTGCGCGAAGATCTCCGGCAGCTCG
>CAZZGM010000410.1:0-3313 GCA_964653955.1 uncultured Bifidobacteriaceae bacterium
CCGTCAGCGCCGCCTCGAGCCTGGCCGACGTGATGGCGCTGGCCGGCAGCGGCGGCGCCGGTGCCTGCGCGTGAGGCGCCTCGGACACGCCAGCGGCGGCCAGGCACACGAGAAGAGCAATGAGCGTGGTGCGCAACCTTCGCTGATTCTACGCGCAGCCGGCACGGCGTGCGATCTGTGCGACAATCCCGCGCGATGCGCGCTCGCCCTCTTCGCCTGATCCTGCTGTTCCTGCTCCTGTTTTCGGCTGGCCCGTCCGGGCAGGCCCCATCCGCCGGACTCGACCGCGCCACGATTGCGCGGCTCCGTGCCGAGGCGCTCGACCGATCGCAGGCCGTGGACCACGTGTGGTGGCTGTCGGAGGTGCACGGCCCGCGCGCCAGCGGCACGCCTGCCTTCGAAGCAGCGTCCGAATGGGCCATGCAGCAGTTCAAGGCATGGGGTCTGTCGAACATCCATCAGGAACGGTTCCCGTTCGGGCAGGGTTGGACCATCGAGCGGTTTTCGGTACACCTCGTGGAGCCGCAGACGCAGGCGTTCGTCGGCCAGCCGCGATGGAACTCACCGTCGACCAACGGCGCCGTGCTGTCGGATGTCGTGCACGTCCGCGCCGCCAGCGAGGCGGAGCTGGCGAAGTACAAGGGGCAGCTGCGCGGCAGGATTGTGGTGATGCAGCCCGTGCGCCCCGTGCGCCTGCTCGAGGACCGCATTGTCCTGCAGATGAACGAAAACGACTGGGCCGAGGCCATGACACCGCCGCAACCCGCAGCCGCGGCCGCGCCATCGCCGGACGCCGCCGAACGATTCCGCGTGGCGCAGCAGTTTGCGGCAGCGGTGCAGCGATTCCTGGTGGATGAAGGTGCGGCGGTGCTGCTCGAACGCGGCTCCGACAACGACACCTCCGCCGGCGGCAGCGATCTGTCGTGGCAGACACAGCGCGTGGATGGCGGCACCATCTTCCCCGGCAGCGGCGGCAGCCGCGACCCGCAGGCACCACGGCCCGTTCCGTCAGCGACGCTTGCCGTCGAACACTACAACCGCATCATCCGGCTGATCGAACGCGGACAGACGGTGCGAATGGAAGTGAACATCCAGACGCGGTTCCACCCGGAAACCCATCCCGATGGCAGCGGCATCAACACGATTGCCGAAATTCCCGGCACCGATCTCGCGCACGAAGTGGTGGTCATGGGTGCGCATCTCGACAGCTATCCATACGCAGGCGGCGCCACCGACAACGCCACTGGTTCCGCCGCCATGATGGAAGCGGTCCGCGCCATCCAGGCCGCGGGCCTCAAGCCGCGGCGCACCATCCGCGTTGCGTTGTGGGGCGCCGAGGAACAGGGGCTGCTCGGCTCACGCGCCTACGTGCGGCGGCACTTCGTCGACGAGCAGGGGCGTCCAACGGCCGCGCACGCCAACGTCGCGGCCTACTTCAATCTCGACAACGGCACCGGCCGCATTCGCGGTATCTGGGGTCAGGGCAACGCCGGAGCCATCCGGCTGTTCCAGCAGTGGGGCGAAGCGGTGACCGACATCGGCTGGCGGGCGGCCAGCCCGCGTTCGGTTGGATCCACGGATCACGCCGCGTTCGAAACCGTGGGCCTGCCGGGTTTCCAGTTCATCCAGGAGCGGCTCGAATACAACTCGCGGACGCACCACTCGAACATGGACACGTTCGACCACGTGCAGCAGGACGATCTCAAGCAGCAGGGTGCCATTGCCGCGATCTTCGCCTGGTACGCCGCCAACTGGCCCGAGAAGCTGCCGCGCAAGACAACGCCCTGAGCCGTGCCCGTGTGCCGCCCGTGAACGGCGCGAGCGCGCGGCCGGATCCGCCGGGACGAGACGGCACACCTTCGGGCACGGAAGAGTGCGGTATCGAGCTTGCGCCCTGTTGCCATGAAACGAGCGTTGCCACTGGCAGCGTGATGTGACACCCACGCGCACGAACACTCGATGCGAACCGTTTTCGAATATCTGTCGCTGCTGAGGGTGCCGCTGCTGTTCTGGCTGGTCGGCTGCCTGCTGTGCTGGGACATTCGCTCGCTGCGACACATGTCGCGCGGCGTGTTCGACGTTGCCACTGGCAACATTCCGATCGTCATGACCGGCGCGCTGATCTTTTCGGCAGCGCTATGGTTGTCGGCCGCCACGGCAATCGAGGCCGGCCCGGCACGTACGGGCATTCCGCCGCTCGACGGCTGGCTTGCTGAGTCGGTACACGTGTCGGTGTGGAACTGGGACACCGTCGAGGTCCGGCACGCCTGGCTCGTACTTGCCGCGCTCGCACTGATACCAACCTTCATGTGCCTGGTGCGCATTGTCCGGATCCGTGACGCGGGCTGGCCTCAGCGTGCGGCCGCGGCTGTCGCCACGCTGGCCGTCTTCGCGCCGTCGATGTTTGCGGCCGCGCCAGACTCCTCGCTGATTCGTACGATTGAGTCCGCGTGGCTTCAGCTCATCCCACCGGACTCGGCCGGGTATGTTGGCATCGGCGGGCGAATGGATGGCTTTCACTCGCACGCCGCGATGCTGCTCGGTACACAGATCACGCAACTCGGTGTGTACATCGTGTTCGTGCTCGCCCGCGTTGTCCGGCGCCAGCCACTCCCCCTGTGGCTGCTGCGCTGGGACAGCTTTCCGGTGCTCTATTCCGTCTATCTGATGCTGGCACTGGTGTGCCTGCTGCTCGCGGGTCTGGCGTTCTATCTGGATGCGTACGGCATCCCGCTGATTGCCGCCATCGTGGTGTGGCGCCTGGCCGTGGGTTGGTGGGATCGTGGCAGCCGGACGCTCTTCTACAAGCCGCTCCTCGACCTGCCCAGTCCGCGTGAGGTGATGGCAGCCACCTCCGCGGAAACCGGTGGCCGGGCCATCGTCGTCTGCGCCAGCGGCGGTGGCATTCACGCCTCCGCCTGGACGACGCGTGTGCTGACCGGCCTCGAGGCGGCGCATCGCGGCAGTTTTGCCGCCATGGTGCGCGTCATCTCCGCCGTCTCGGGCGGCAGTGTCGGCGCCATGAACTTCGCGTCGGTATACGGTCCGGAAACCGGAGAGATCCCCGACGTGTTGCTGGACTACCCGAATCAGTTGTCGCGGGAGTCGAGCCTGCCAGCCGCCCTTGCCGGATGGCTGCTGTTCGATTTGCCGCGGATGTTCCTGCCCTGGCTGCCGGCATGGCTGACGCGCGGCTGGGCACTCGAACGACGGTGGGACCTGGACGGCTACGCCAACTGGCCACTGAGCGCGTGGGGGATACAGGCCCGGCTCGGGCGTCGCCCCGCGGTGCTGTTCAACGGAACGGCCGTCG
>CAZZGM010000411.1:0-383 GCA_964653955.1 uncultured Bifidobacteriaceae bacterium
GGCACCCGGAGGCAGTGCTTCCACCTCCGGATAGACGAACGCCGCCTGCGGCTCACCACCCGCCGCCGCGTCGTGACCGTCGTGCTCATTGCCGGCGCAGCCCGCACCGGCCAGTAACGAGAGCAACACCAGCGTCCGCGCGGCGTGCGTCAGCGAAGGCTCGAATTTCACCATGACACCCCCGGACTGTCCCGTCGATTCCTGAAGCACCCGCGCCGGCGAAGGCTCCGGCCAGGCATCAACTGCGGTGTTCTGCCTTTTGCCTTTTGCCTTCTGCCTTTCGCCTGCGTCCTTCGGCAGCCTCCTAGCCGTGCGCGTTGCGGTACTCCTCGAACAACCGCGCCACGGTACCCGACACGCTACGCAGCGTCGGCGTCCAGCCC
>CAZZGM010000411.1:393-3294 GCA_964653955.1 uncultured Bifidobacteriaceae bacterium
TACTCGGACGAAGCGAGTATCAACAAACCGACATTGGAAATCCTGACCTATTGATCGATGGATCTGATCGTCACCGGGTAGTGGTTCTGGATCCCGGATCAACGTATTGCGCCAGGGTCATGGTATCTCGATGTAAAACAGCCGCCGGCGAATCATCGTCGGCGTCCAGCCCAGCGCCCGGGCCCGCGGGCTGCGGACCTTCTGATCGAGTGCCAGCGCGTCGGCATACACCCCCATCTTCGAACGGGCCTCGTCGAGCGGCACGTGCCGCACGTCGGGCCGTTGCGACAGATGATCGGCGACAGCCGTCACGATATCGATGACCCGTTCGTCCGCCTCGTCGTTGGCGTGATACACGCCGGACGCCTCGGGTGATTCGGCCAGCCGCACATACAAGTCCGCCAGATCACGGTCGTACACGCACGGCCAGTGATTCTCGCCGCTGCCAATCACCCGGACGAGCCCGTTCAGCGCGTCCTTCAGCAGGTCGCCGATGATACCGCGGCCGCCACCGTACACGATGCCGGGACGCACGACGGCCGTGCGCAGGCTCATGCTCATCGCGTCCACGACCTGCCGCTCCAGCGGCGCGCGCCAGGCCGAGATATCCGCCGGCGCAAGTGTGGCCGTTTCATCTACGGGCTCCGGCGCCGGGCCCAGCACCCACACACCGGACGTGTAGATGAACGCCTTGGCCGATCCCGTGTCGCTCAGGGCCGGCAGCACGTGGTCCAGGAACTCGCGATCCAGTTGTGGTGCCCGTGGTGAATGATCCAGCGCCGCGTGCACGACCACGTCGGCCGCGAGAGCGGCGTCCATATACCGCCGGGGCGTACCCAGCTCGGCCAGCACCCCGCTGGCACCCCGTTCCTCCAGATGAGCCACCTTTTCGGGATCACGCGCGATGGCGGTCACCTGGTGCCCCGCCTTCACGGCGGCCTCCAGCACCGCCGCACCGATATATCCCGTTCCTCCTGTCAAAAACACACGCAACGACATGCAACCCTTTCACCGGGGGGACCCGATCAAATATCCCAGACGCGGCCACCATCGAAACAGGTAATCAGCCCGTCTTCACTGACTTTCAACACTGGCCCGAACCGGCTGGCCGCCAGCGCGGCCGTCGTTCGCGCGCCTTCCGCCGCGTGCGGCCCGTCGACCGTCAGCACCGCGGGATGCCGGAGGATGGTGCCCACGGCCAGCAGTTGCCCGGCCGGATCACACACCATCGCCCCGTCGAGCGTGGCCAGTTCCGCCAGCACGCTCGCGTCCAGTTCCATCACGGTGCGCCCGGCCAGGACGTGCAGCAGATGGCGGCGCGACGGGATGTCCGGATCCTCTGTCTGCCCCACCGGCTCCATGTCCAGCCGGTCATCGTCCACCACGAGCTCGGTCAGCGTCTCGATCGGGCGGCGCAGGACGACGAACAGGGCGCCTTTCCTGGCGTTGGACAAATCCAGCGCCGTCTGGAACAGGCGGCGCGCCACCGGGCCGGCGCCAACCGCCGCCTCCCACACCTGATACTTCGCGGTGAGATCCAGCAGGTGCCAGTGGGCGTTCCTGAACGCAAACACCTGTTCGCCGCGTGCAAACACCTTGATTTCGCGCTGCGGGCTCAGCACCACGCCGACATGCCCACCCGTGAGCGTGGCGCGGGCATGGGCCGTGTATGCCTGCGCGGTCGGCACGGCCAGCGCCTGCCCGGCCGCCGCCTGCGTCGACCAGCGGCCGACATCGACAATGTCCACCAGCCGTCCGCTGCGGCCGACGAGAAACGCGGTTCGTACGCCGTCGGCCAGACGGAAGAAGCTCTTGATGGACGTCAGCGCGCTCGTGTAGTGCGGCCCGACGGGCGCGCCGCGTTCGGCCGCCACCGGATCCTCGTCCGTGCCCAGCAGGATGACGCCCGTCGAAATCGGCTGGTTTTCGTAGGTCGACAACGCGGCCACGCGGAGGATCTCGATAATCTCGGCGACGCGATCTTCGGCACCCTCGGTCGTGACTCTGGTCGCGTACGCGGCCGGATTGAAAAACGCGCCGACGTAACGGTCCTCGATGGCACCGCGAAACAATCCGCCGCGTTCCACCACCAACTGCGGCTGGAGAATGGCGTGGAAGCGTGCCGACAACACGGTGCCAATGGCGCGCGCGAACCGGACTTCGTTGTCGGTGAACGGACGGCTGGACGGTACGCGCAGCACGTAGCGGTTGCCGAACCACCGGACCGCCAGCACCGCCGGGTCGGCCGTGGGCTCGATGGCCAGACGGCCATCGGACGAAGGTGACGGCACGGCTTCCGCCTCGAGGGTGGCGCGCTCGAAAAACCGGCGCAGCGCCCGCTGCAGAAACGAATCGTAGTGCGCGCCAACCACCAGAGCCGGCGGGAGCCGTGACGTATCCAAGCGGGAACGATGATACTAGTGGAACGTATCAACCAACACTCGAGGGCCAACATTGCCGCGCAACGGCGTGTTTCGGCCCGGTCCTGCGGAACGGGCGCTTCAGAAGCCGGCGATGCCTTCCGCTGGAGCCACACGGTAACGGATGGCGGCGACCGAATCACTGACCACGCTCGTCAGCGTCTTCCGGACGCTCGAGCAGAAACGCGGCGAGTTCGTCATCCACGACGACGGGTACCGGGTGCGCCGGTTCACGTACGCGCAGGTCACGCGTGCCGCCCGGGCGCACGCGGCGCGCCTGGCTGCCGCCGGCGTCACCCGCGGCGACCGGATGCTGTTGTGGGGTGAAAACTCTGCCGAATGGCTGGCCTGCTACTGGGGCGCCGTCATCAGCGGGGTGGTGGTCGTCCCCATCGACTATCGGTCCTCGACCGCATTTGCCGCCAAAGTGGCGGCCATTGTCGGAGCGCGAGTGGCCGTCACGGGCGATGAGGTAGGTCAC
>CAZZGM010000412.1:0-3279 GCA_964653955.1 uncultured Bifidobacteriaceae bacterium
ACGCACCAAGAAACCACACGGGTGGCAGCAGTGCCGCTCCAGCCGTCAGCGCACGCTGCTCGACGCGTGTGGCGGCACCGGGGAGGAGCAGCAGCGAGCAGCCGAGCAGCATGAGAAGCGCACCCTGCACCATCGGAGAAACGCGCGTGAACACGCGCTCGCCGAGCACGGCGGCAAGCCCGCCCCGGCAGGCGGCAACGGCCACGAACCCGAACGTGGCGGCGAGCATGGCCACCACCGCGTGCGTGAGGTAGAGGGGCAGCACATCCAGCAATCCGACACGCTGCTTGATGACGAGGAAGAGCGGGAACAGCACCGTTGGCGCCAGATTGACGAGCAGTGCGGTGCCCAGGCCAAGAATGGCCGTGGCCGCGAGCTTGGCACGCCGGATGGTGGCCACATTCAGGGGAAGTGGTTCCAGTACGGACGCATCGCGTGCGTCCACCGAAAGCGCGTCCCACTGCGCCGTGGCCACCAGCGCGGCCGCGAGCATCGATAAACCAATGTAGAAGACCTTGTCGTCGAGCGACGCGATAGCCGCCTGTCCGGGTGTGTGGATGCCGATGACGTACTTGAAGGATGACAGCGCCACCGTGATGAACAGCGTCGTGCAGAAGCAGCCGGCGCCAACGAGCGCCAGTACCTGCGCGCGATCCACGTCCGGCGAGATGAGGTCGTTGTCGAGAAACCGCCGCAGGAAGTGGCGGGTGAGAATGCGATGCGGCGTCTCCGAAGCGGGCACTCACCACCTCCCGGGATGCGACCGAGTGTGCCGGATGTCAGGCCGACGCCGACATGACATCGACGAGTTCGTCGGCCACACGTGCCGGATCCTGCGTGATGGCGAGGTCGGCGAAAATGCCCTCGAGCGAGCTGCGTGACATGACGGTACGCAGGCGATCCACCGTGTCGTCGGCCACCACCGTACCGCCGTGGATGACCAGCACCCGCGAGCACACCCGCTCGACGATTTCGAGGATGTGCGAGCTGTAGAGGATGGCCTTGCCGCGCGCCGCCAGCGTGCGGACCAGGTGCCGCAGGACGAGCGTGGTGGTGACGTCGAGACCCGATTCCGGTTCGTCGAAGAACAGCAGTTCCGGATCGTGCAGCAGTGCTGCCGAGATCAGCACCTTCTGGCGCATGCCTTTCGAATAGGACGCGATGGACTGATCGGCGGCCCCGAGGATGCCGAACAGTTCGAGAAAGCGGGTGATCTTTTCGTCCATCAGCGCCGGCGACAACTCGCGCAGACGGCCAATGAGTTCCAGATATTCGCGCCCGGACAGGAAGGGGTAGAGAAACGGCTCTTCGGGAACGTAGCCAAGCCGGCGGCGAAAACCAATGAGGTCGTCGCGCACGTCGCGGCCGTCGAACTCGACCCGGCCGGACGAAGGTTCCACCAGCCCGGCCAGCATGCGCAGGGTGGTGGTCTTGCCCGAGCCATTGGGGCCGAGGTAGCCGACGATTTCTCCCGGACTCACAGAGAACGTCACCTGACGGACCACGGTCACGCCGTGGTAACGCTTCGACAACGCACCGGCACGCAGCGTGCGCATGGCGTTCGGCCTTCGGAGACGGGGGGCGTGAGCGGTGCCGGCCAGTAGCAGACGATGGCGGGGGCGGCGGAGAGCACCAGGATGATGCCCATGAGCATGCGTGTGGTGCTGCCGGAACTCGCGCCTGGCGACACACAGATCAGGAGCGGGATGAAATAGTAGGCGGCGGGCAGGAGGGCCAGTGCCATGAAGAGGGCCACCTGCTCGAGGTTGTTGCCGAGGTCGTCGCACACGGCGCCGGCAATGGCGCACCCGGTGGCGAACGCGCCGCGGACGCCGACCCGGCCTTCGTACTCGAGGTCCGCCAGCGCGGGCACCACGATGAGCTCGAAGCTGCGCGTGCTGAGAAGGCGCTCGGACCAGCGGGCCACGAGGTCGATGAACATCACCGTGCCTCCGCGGGACGCAGCGCGAGCGCTTCGCGCAGCAACTGATAGGCGCCGTGAACCTTCAGGCCATACTCGGTGGCGCGATAGATGCGCCGCGGCATACCGACCGTGCCCGGTACACGTTCCTCCTGCCACGACGTCACGAACTGCTTGGCTTCCATGCGCGCAAGCGTCACGTAGATGGATCCGCGCTTGAGTGCGCCGCCAGACGCATCGACCAGCTCGAGGCCATACCGATCGCCATCGCGCAGCAGCTCGAGCACGAGCGACTCGGCGTTGGACATCGAAGGCAGTCGGGTCGGACTCACGATGGGCATATCTGACAATTTGTCAGATATGTTGTCAAGCTCGAAAATGACCGGCGGTACGCCGGCCGGCCTTCAGGCCCACAGGTATACTGAATTGTCATGTCCTCTCACTGGCGCCACGTCGTGAGCCTGGTGCTGCTGGCGGTGCTTTCCGGAGCGCCCGCGCTGGCCGCAATGTGCCTGTTCTGGTGCGACGAAGCGCCGGCCACGGCCGCGCATCACGGCCCGTCTTCGCACGGCGAACACCACGACGCGCACCATACGCCCGCACCGGTGTCGAAAGACGAGGCCGCGCCGTGCCACAGCGCGCCGGTTGCCGCGGACACCGTTCTTTCGGGCACCGAGCCGGCCGTGGCGTGTGACGATGCGCTGGCGGCGCTGGCCGCGGTGTCGCCTGGTGGGAAACGTGCCGCTCTCCTCGACGGCCCGTCCGCCATCGTCGGCGACGCAGGGCTTCTGCTGACGCTGCCGGCAGACGTTCAATGGGGGCGTCACGCGCGCGCGGCGCTGCCGCATGCGTTGTCGTTCCGGGCCCCGCTCGTTCTGCGGATCTGATTGCCCGCTGCACCGCGTGTCCACGCGGTGAGTTCCTCATCCAGCCGAAGTGTTCGTGAGTCGCCGCGCGTGCGTGCACGCGTGGTGGCCGTCCGTCAGCCGCGTGCGCGGGGACGGGCAGAGTGCAGAGGAGCAGGCATGCAGAAGTCTTCAGGACAGGTATCGCGCCGCACGTTCGTCAAGGGCCTGGTGGCCGGAGGAGCCGTCGTGGGCTTCGGCCGGTGGGACGCCGGTGCGATGGCGTGGGGCAACACGGTTCGTCAGGCGCCGGAGGTGCTGTCGGGAACCGACATCGCGCTGCGCATTGGCGAGACGCCCATGAACATCACTGGTGCGCCGCGCATTGCCCAGACCATCAACGGCACGCTGCCGGGCCCGACGCTGCGTCTGCGGGAAGGCGACACCGTCACGCTGCGCGTGAAGAACGATCTGGACGAGGACACGTCCATCCATTGGCACGGCATCATCCTG
>CAZZGM010000413.1:0-3262 GCA_964653955.1 uncultured Bifidobacteriaceae bacterium
GATTGCCCTGGGCATCGGCGCCAGCACGGCGATCTTCGGACAGATCAACGGTGTGACGTTCCACACCACCTGCCAGCCGACGATGCAGGCCAGCGCAAACACGGTGAGGTGCGCGAGAAACGACGGCGGCGCGACGAGGCCGAGTCCGACGAGCGCCACACCAGCCAGCGCCAGCGCGACCAGACCGCCAATACCCGAACTGCGGGCTTTGGCTTCGTGCGCGGTTGGCGCGCTCACCGTGGCGGGGCGCGGCGCAGGCGCCTGCGGCAGCGGCGGGGCTTCGCGTTTCGGAGGCGGCCACATCAGCTCGCCGTCCTTCAGGACCAGCGCGCCGCGCACCACTTCATCTTCGAGGTCGACGTGGTAGTGCGAGCCGCCGCCCATGTCGGCCAGCAGGTGTGCGAGGTTGTTGCCGTAGAGGAAGCTTGCCGTCGGTGCCAGGCGGCTCGGCAGGTCCATGTAGCCGATGATGTGCACGCCGTGGCGCTGCACCACGGTGCCCGGTTCGGTGAGCTGGCAGTTGCCGCCGTTTTCGGCCGCCAGATCGACGATGACCGAGCCCTTCTTCATGGTCTTCACCATGTCCTCGGTAATGAGGACCGGGGCGGGCCGGTTGGGGATGAGGGCCGTGGTGATGATGATGTCCACATCCCTGGCCTGCGCGGCAAACATCTCCATCTCGGCCTTGATGAAGGCGGGGCTCATTTCCTTTGCGTAACCGCCGGTGCCTTCACCATCCTCCTGGACGTCGAGTTCGATGAACTCGGCGCCCATGCTCTTCACCTGTTCCTTCACGGTGGGCCGCGTGTCGAAGGCGCGCACGATGGCGCCCAGGCCGCGCGCGGCGCCAATGGCGGCCAGGCCGGCCACGCCGGCGCCAATCACCAGCACCTTGGCGGGCGGCACCTTGCCGGCGGCGGTCATCTGACCGGTGAAAAATCGTCCGTAGAAGCTGGCAGCCTCAATCACGGCGCGATAGCCGGCAATGTTGGCCATGGACGAGAGCGCGTCCATCTTCTGCGCGCGGGTGATGCGCGGCACCTGGTCCATGGCGATGGCGGTGACCTTGCGCGCCGCCAGCCGTTCGATGAGCGCCTCGTTCTTGCCGGGCCACAGGAAGCTGATGACGGTGCCGCCTTCGCGCAGCAGGTCGGCCTCGTGCACCCCGAGTTGCGGATGCTGATCGGGCGGCTGCACCTTGAGGACGATGTCGGCTTCCTGCCAGAGGGCGCGTGTGTCGGCAACGATCCGCGCGCCGGCGGCGGCGTAGTCGTCGTCTCCGAACGAGGCGAGCGCGCCGGCATCGTGTTCGACGAGCACCTCGAAGCCGAGCTTGGTGAGGCGCGAAACGTTTTCGGGAGTGGCGGCCACGCGGCGTTCCCCGGCGCGGCATTCCTGTGGAATGGCGAGCTTCATCGCGCGTGGATTATACGTGAGGCGCGCGGCACCCGCGCCCGCAGCGGCGGGCGGGTTGCTACGGCCCCGCTTTCAGCGCGTCCATGACCTGCGCGCATGGCAGAATGGGCCGCGATGCCCCCCAAACCCATTCTCGATGTAGCGGCCGACCTCGGCCTTTCCGACGACCTCGTGGAGCCGTATGGCCGCTACACCGCCAAGATCCGCCTCGAAACCCTGGAACGGTTTCCCCACCGCCGGGGCCGGTTGATCCTGGTGACCGCGATGACCCCCACCATCAGTGGCGAGGGGAAAACCGTCAACACGATTGGCCTGACGCAGGGGCTCGTGAAACGTGGTCACAAGGCGGTGGCGGCCCTGCGCGAACCCTCGCTGGGCCCGGTGTTCGGCCAGAAGGGCGGCGCCACGGGCGGCGGCAAGGCATCGCTGTACCCCGTGGACAAGATCAATCTCCACTTCAACGGCGACTTCCACGCCATCACCTCCGCGCACAACCTGTTGGCGGCGCTCATTGATGCTCACCTGCACTTCGGCAACGCGCTCCGGCTCGATCCGCGCGAAATCACGTGGCCGCGGGCGATGGACATGAGCGACCGCGCGCTGCGGCGCCTGGTGACCGGCCTGGGCGGCCGCGACGGTGGACCGGCGCGCGAAACCGGGTTCGTCATTACGGCGGCGTCGGAAATCATGGCCATCCTCGCGCTGTCGTCGAGTCGCGCCGATCTGCGCCGAAGGCTGGGCGAAATCGTGGTGGGGTTCAACACCGACGGCCAGCCGGTAATTGCCAGCGAGCTGAAGGCCGTGGGCTCGATGATGGTGCTGCTCAACGAGGCGCTGCTGCCCAACCTCGTCCAGACCTCGGAAGGGGTGCCCGCCATCGTCCACGCCGGGCCGTTTGCCAACATCGCGCACGGCACCAGCAGCGTGCTGGCACAGCGTCTCGGCCTGCACCTGGCTGATTACGTGGTCAACGAGACGGGATTCGCGGCGGACCTCGGCGCCGAGAAATTTTTCGATCTCGTGATGCCGTCGTGTGGTCATGTACCGAGCGCCGCCGTCGTCATTGTGACGTTGAAGGCGTTGCGGGCGCAGGGGGGCGCGCCGGACGGCCCGGTGACGGCGGGCTTTGCGAATCTCGATCGGCACCTGGCCAACCTGAAACGCTGGGGTGTGCCGGCCGTGGTGGCGCTCAACCGGTTTGCCGGCGACAACGAAGCCGACCTGGCGGCGGTCATCGAACACTGCCGCGCGCAGGGCGCGGAAGCGGCGCTGGCGGAAGGGTATCTCCGCGGCGGTGATGGCATGACCGACCTGGCCGATCGTGTGGTGGCGGCGGCATCGGCCAGCGATACGGCCGCGGTAGCGTCCCTTTACACCCCGGCGATGTCGCTCGAAGAAAAAATCGAGACGATTGCCACGAAGGTGTATGGCGCCGCGGCGGTGACCTACAAGCCTGGCGCACGGACGCGGCTCCAGCGGTTTGCCAGCCTCGGCTACCAGCGCCTGCCGGTCTGTATTGCCAAGACACAATATTCGTTCTCGGACGATCCCAGACTGATGGGCGCGCCGGACAACTGGACGCTCACCATCAGCGACGCCACGTTGTCGGCCGGCGCCGGGTTCGTGGTGGCCATTGCCGGCAGCATGATGCTGATGCCCGGCCTCGGCCGTTCGCCACAGGCACATTCGCTGGACGTGGACGAAGAAGGGCACATCGTCGGGATGGACTACTGACGCGGAGCGGCTGGCAGGCGGGACGCGGGCCGTGGGCGATATAATCGCGGCTTGGGAGCGCGAGTGGAGTACCTGATCAAGCAGTATCCCCTCGAGAGCGGGGCCCTCGAGA
>CAZZGM010000414.1:0-3253 GCA_964653955.1 uncultured Bifidobacteriaceae bacterium
CAGCATGTCTTCGGGAACGGTCGCCAGGAACGAGCGCAGGTCGCGCAGGCCCGGCTCGATGGACACCAGCGCGTTGGTGATGCGTTCGCGTTCGTCCGACTCCGACGAGAGCTGCTGGAAATCGCGCGTCTCGCTTCCCTCCTGCTGACGCCGCGCCACGGCGTCGAGCTGCCGGAGCAACTCGATGCCCGTCTGGAGACCGGCGCGATACTGCGCCAGCGCGTCGTTCACGTCACGGGCCGTCATCGTCCCGCCTCCATGGCCGGTACCGGACGTCCGGAACCGGCCGCCACCAGGGCGCCGGTGGCCTGTTCCTGGGCAATCGTCTGCCATCCGTCGCGCAGCCGATCGAGTAACGTGCGCACCTCGTCGAGGGCCGTCACGTCGTTGGCGGCCACGCCAGCCAGCACACGTTCGGTGAGGTAGGCGTAGAGCGCGTCGAGCTGCACGGCAATCTCACCGCCGCGTTCGACGTCGAGCGTGCTCTGGAGCTCCGAGACGATGGCCAGCAGCCGCGACGTGGCGGCCTGGCGTGCGCGGATGTCGCCGCGCGTCATCGCATCGCGTGCCTGCGCGAGAAAACGCAGCGCACCGTCGTACAGCATCACCACCAGTTCGAGCGAGGTGCGCGACTGCACCTCGGTGCGGCGGTAGGCGTTCAGTCCCTGATATGACATGTCGTTTTAGAAGATCGAACCGAATGCGGCCAGCGAGCCGCTCTGGGTCCGCAGCGCCGCCATGGCCTCGTCGGCCGCGGTGAACTCGCGCTGCAGCGACAGGCGGCGGATGGCCAGCCGGTCTTCCATGCGCGCAATCTGGTCGCCCAGGCGCAGTGTGCGGTCGGTCAGCTGCTTGCGGGCGTCGTTCAGCAGGCCGGTGGACCGCGTATATTCCGTGAGCTGCGCATCGACCGCCGTCAGCAGGCCACCGGCGCCCGACACCAGGGCCTCGATGTGCTCCAGTCCGCCCGCCATGACCGCCTGCAGCTTGCTCTCGTTGAGTTTGAGCGTGCCGTTCTGCTGGAGCTCGAGGCCGATGTCGGCCAGATACTGAAGCGGGCCGCCGTTCGGATAGGGTGCCGTCAGCACCGAACGCATGGTGGCGCGAAGCTGGCGCAGGATGGGATCCCGGCCGATGCTCGACTCGTCACCCTGACCGGCGGACGTCATCTGGTCGTTGGCGAACTTCACCAGGTCGTTGTAGGCGTTGGCGAATTCCTCGAGGCGCGTCTTCAGCACCGACGGGTCGGACGCCACGTCCACCACAATCGTCGCGGCCGGATCCTGGCGATAGAGCGTCACCGTCGCGCCCGGCAGGACGCTGTCCAGCGTGTTGCTGGCACTGACGATGGGGATGTTGTTGACGAGGAGGTGGGCATCGGCCGCTTCGACGGCATTGCCGCCAAAAGTCACGCCCGTGCCGCCGGTCAGCGCTCCGCTGACCTCGAACGCGTTGTCGGCGCCCGTATTCTTGCCGGTCAGCACCAGGCGATAGCTGCCGGGGGCCGACTGCACCACGGCCGCCCGCGCCGGAGCGTCGGTGGCCGCGTTGATGGTCTCGGCCAGTTGCGACAGCGTGACCGGGCCGTCAATGGTGACGGTGTGGCCGCCGATGGTCAGCGTCCCCCCCTCGGCCACGATCGTCGTATCGGCATCGGCCACGCTGGTGGTCGACGCGGTCACCTGCGCGCGCGCGAGCTGGTTGACGACAATGTCGTACCGGCCCGGTACCGCGCCCGAGCCGGCGCTCACGCCAACCGCGGTCGCGTCGCTGCTGGTGGCCTTGACGGCAGCCAGCGCGCCGGGCCCCGTCAGGGACGTGGCGGCCAACTGCAGCGTCGACACCCTGGTATTCAGGTTGTTGAGGGTCGTGACGCGCGATCGCAGCGCCGTCTGCTGTGCCTCGAGCGCACGCAGCGGCTGACTTTCGTGCTGCATGATCGCGTTGAGGACGACGTTGAAGTCGATGTCGGTGAAGCCGCTGAAAGTGATGCCAGAGCCCACGTGATCTCCTTGACAGCGCTCCGGCGGTGGAGCGGCCGTCCACGCCTATGCCAGAAGCTTGCCAGCCGCGTGCGGCGGCGCGTCCAGCGCGCCGCCGCCCCGGGGCCGCACTTAGCGCAGCAGCGACAGGACCGAACCAGTCGACTGGTTGGCCTGGGCCAGCGCGGCGAGGCCGCTCTGCGAGAGGATCTGGAAGCGGGTCATGTTCGACGACTCTTCCGCCATGTTGGCGTCACGGATGCGGCTTTCGGCCGCCTTCGTGCTCACCACCTGCTGCGACGCGAGGCTGATCGCGTAGGACAGGCGGTTCTGGATGGTGCCGACCTGGCCCTGCACCGTACCCAGGGTGCCGATGGCCGTCGAGAGCGTGCTCACGGCGGTGGCCGCGTCGGCGGCGTTGGCAATGGTGAGGGCGCTCAGACCCAGCGCAGTGCCGGACACGGCACCAATCGCGCCACCCACGACGCCGTTCGCGCCGTTGTTGCTCACGAACACCGAGAAGCCCTGCGCCGTATCGAGGCCCGCGACCGTGGCTTCACGGTTGATTTCTGTCAGCACATCCTGGAACTCGGCGTTCAGCACCGCGCGGTTGACCGAGCTGCTGGCCGAGGCCGACTGCGACGCCAGCACCGCCATGCGGTCGATCAGCGTCGAGATGTTGTTCAACGCGCCGTCCTGAATCTGCAGCGTCGACAGACCGTCGTTGGCGTTGCGCATGCCCTGGTTGAGGACCGCGACCTGCGAACGATAGCCGTTGGCCACCGCCAGCCCGGCCGCGTCGTCGCCGGACGAGTTGATGCGGAAGCCGCTCGACAGACGCTGAAGGGACTTCTGGAGTCCGAGGTTGGTGGCGGTCAGGTTGGCCTGCGCGTTGATCGCCGAGATGTTGCTGACTACTGAAAAAGATGCCATTGCAGTGACTCCATCCTTAGAGGTTGAGGCCGGCGTCCCTGCCGGCCGTGCGGAACAGCCTCATGCCGTCCCGCGTTCAGAGAGGTAATCGGGAACCCCGCCGGAACCTTGAGGGTGGTTTTTTCGGGCTGGCAAGCTTCTGGCTATTCCAGCGGCCAGGAGATGACTGACATGGCACAACTGCTGGTGAACGGGCAGCCCACCCCTCTCGATTCCGGCCTGAAAACGTGGGGTGACGTGCTGCAGGCCGTCGAATCTGCCGCCGACGTGCGGGGCGATGCGGTGACGGCCGTTCGATTCGGGGGTGTCGACCAGCCGACATTCCGGTCCGCGGGCCG
>CAZZGM010000415.1:0-3250 GCA_964653955.1 uncultured Bifidobacteriaceae bacterium
CTGTCCGTGCCGGCCGTCTACCTGCTGCCGCTCACCGGCATGACGCTGGCGGGACTGCGGCCAACCGCGCCGCAGTTCGTTCCCGCCGTGCTCGCCGCTCTGGCCGTATTGCTCTTCCCTGTCGAGCCGGCCGGCGTACAGGTGGCGGAGGGCTCGGTAACGGTCGGCTTCTTTCACCGGTTGATCGCGGCGCTTCTGCCCGGCACGGTCGAACGACTGCTGTTTGCCGGTCTCGCGTTCGTCAACACGCTGGCGATGACCGTGGCGTTCATGGCAGTACATGGCCACGGCGGCAACAGCCGCGAGCGCGTGCGCACGTTCGCCTGGCTCGGCATCGTGTCGTTTCTGCTGGTGATGCCGTTCAGCTATATGCCCTGGGAGAAGTACGCGCTGCCGCTGCTGATGCTTCAGGGCCTGGCTTTGGCGCTGGCTATCGACTCGTCTCCGCGGCCGGCTGACCACGACGCTCATACACATTGAGCGAGTACGTGTCGCTCGACGAGATCAAGCCGGCGGCGGCAAACGGAACCGCCTTCACCCTGACGAACTCCTCTCCGAAGTGCTCGCTCTCCGTTTCTCCGTAGTGTTCGACGACGAAGCGCGGCGATGAGCGTTGGAGAATTTCCCCGGCACTACGGCCAACCATTGTTGGAGCCGAGAGCCCGGGAGCATCGACCAGTCTGTACCGATCGCGGCCGTAGTAGGCCAGGATGCCGATGTCGCTGGCCGCGAACACCGAATCACCGGGCCGTGCCGCGTTGGCCAGATACTCCGCCACCTCCTGTGACGCACGCCAGTAGTTGTCCTTGAAACCACGAAGAACCGGTGCGACGGTCACGTGATTGAGCATCATCATCAGCAGTAACTGCACGACAAGGGCCGGCAGCAGAAGAGAGCGAACAACCGGCGCCGCGCCGCGGGCGACGGCACCAGCGACGACACCGCCGGCCACCACACTCAGCGCAAACATGACCGGCAGGAGATAACGCGCCGCCGACTGAAACTCCCTCACGGCAATGGCATAGAACGCCACGCAGAACACGGAGAAGGTCAGTGGCAATACGAACGGCCCCGTCGCTCGTACGACGGCCGGCCAGCCGCCCTGCCTGACGACACCGCCGAGGGCGGCCAGCGTCAGAAGCGCCGCCACGCCAAGGGCCGAGCCCAGCACGAGGACAATGGAGCGCACCGTGGTCACGTTCAGCAGCGAGACGGACGCCGCCTTCGAGAGGAACGTCGTCGGCAGCGGCGTACCGAAGGTGGACCAGCAGTAGGCGAACCAGATCAGCACCACCGGCAGGACGCCCGTTGCCGTCCACAGCAGTGCCTGCCGGATGCGCCTGAAGTCGCGCGCGGCTCCGTCTGCCGGAATCAGCAACGCCACAGCTGCGGCCGGCAGCAGCAGGCCGAGTTCGAATCGCGTGAGGAACGACACGCCAACGATGGCGCCAAAAGCGGCAAAACGGATCGGCGGGCCGCTGCCCGCCCACCAGAAGCTCAACGTTGCCAGGCCCACACCAACGCTTGCCAGCGTTGCTTCCATGACGGTGGCGTTCCAGCGCCACAGGTGCACGTTGATGGCAAAGAACATCGCGGGTAACAGGGCCCGCCACGTGTCATCCGTCCATCGCCGTCCGGCAAACCAGGCGATGGCAATGGCCGCCGAAGCCGCCACCGCGGAAAAGAGCATGCCGAAGCCAATCGACCATCCCGCGAGCCGGAAGGCCGCTGCCAGAATCAGCGTGAAGACGGGACTGGACGAGACGTTGATGGGCTCGAACGCGTTGATCCCCCAGCCCTTCCCGAGGGCGAGGTTCTCGGCAATCTTCAGGTGAATGAAGGCGTCGTCGAAGCCGGGATACGAGGGGTAATAAGCGAACTTGATCGCGTGCGGAACAAGGATCGCGAACACCAGGAGAGCACCCACCGCCCGTGGCACGCAGGTATTGTACCCATCGGGTCCGGTTCACCGGTCGAACGTTCGCCCCGACCCGCGGGAATCGCGCGAAGGCGGGAGCGCGATAGCGCGACTGTATGCACGGTGGGGGTGACGTGGCCGCCCGTCGACCGTTGCGGGCCGCCGCCGACCTTAGACGCCGCCGACCGGTGTCGTCACGAACCGTTCGCCAAAGCCGGCAATCAGCGGCTTTGCCTGCGCAATGGCCGCCTGCACCTGCGGCAGTTGCAGCGATGCCTTGTGGCTCGCCTCATCGTCCCAGACCTCGGTAATCCAGATGGCGTTCGCGTCCGCGGGATCGGTGGCGACGATGTAGCTGCGGCAGCCCGGCATGCTGGCCGAACCGTCGAGAAGGTGCACCACCACCTGGTCGCGCGCGCCTGGCGTGGTGAGAATTTTGCCGATGAGACCGTACATGCCACGGAGGATAACAGAGCCCGGCACTCCAGATTGCGCGCGGGACCTGGCGAAGAGTGGCGTGCAGCACGGAGCATCGAGCACCCGCCTCCTGAGCGGGGGTCGGCAGCTCATCCGGTGCTACCATCGCCGCGGTGCCGCGTCCCGTACGAGTGTTTGCCATCTGCCTTGCCCTGGCCGTGTGCGGGCGGCTCCTCACGTTTGCAGCCGGGTGGGTCGCCATCGAGCGTGTTGGATATCCCGAGGATTTCCGCCGGCCGCCGCCCACGCACGAGAACACGTTCGTGGACCTGCCGGCGCGCTGGGATACCGGCTGGTACGTAGGCCTGGCCAGCGGCGGTTATCGTTGGGACGGACAACCCGGGCGGTTCGAGAACGTCGCTTTCTTCCCCGCCTATCCTCTGACACTGCGGCTGGTCGGGCGGGCGGCGCAATTACCGCTCCGTCCCGTACCGTGGAACTGGGCGGCCGTGACGCTGTCCACGGTGCTGTATGCGTTGGCGCTGACCTACCTGTGGGCACTCGCCCGTATCGTCATCGATCCCGCACGCGCGTGGACGGCCGTGGCGTTCTGCGCATGCGCGCCGTTTGGCGTGTACTTCGGCTTGCCGTACACCGAAGCGCTGTTCCTGCTGGCGTGCGTGGCCGCCACCTTTCACATGGTGCAGGGTTCGTATGCGCTGGCCACGACATTCGGACTGCTGGCGGGGCTCACGCGGCCCAACGGATTTCTGCTGGCCCTCGCGCTGCTGCCGCTGATCGTGAACAGCTGGCGATCGCCTCGCCGTTACGCCGCGCTGGCAGCGGCGCTCAGTCCCGTTGCCGGCATGGCGGCGTACAGCGCGTTCGTGTGGCACCTGACGGGGAGTCCCACCA
>CAZZGM010000416.1:0-733 GCA_964653955.1 uncultured Bifidobacteriaceae bacterium
CGACGTGATCGTCGATCAGCCGCGTCACCTCCGCCGGGTCGAACAATCCGCGCGCGCGGATGCGGTCGGGGGCCAGCAACATCCGCATGAGTGGCTGCAAGTCGCGCCGCAGCCAGTTTTTCATCGGGATACTGAACCCTTCCTTGCGCCGCGCCAGGATACCCTCCGGCAGCAGCCCCTTCATCGCCTGCTTCAGCACCCACTTGCGCTCGCCGTCCCGGATCTTGAACCGCGCCGGCATGGAGAACGCCAGCTCCATCACATCCACGTCCAGGAAGGGCGCGCGGGTTTCGAGCGAGGTGGCCATGGCCATGCGGTCCACCTTCACCAGGATGTCGTCCGCCAGGTAGAGGCGCAAGTCCGCATACAACTGCCGGTTCAGCACATCGTCCTGCGAAAACTGTCCGAGAGCCTCGCGCACGGGCGCGTACACATCGTGAGCCGCCAGGCGTTCGCGGAGGCCGCCGGCATAGAGGCGTCTCTTTGCTGTCGCCGAGAGATACACCATCCAGCGGTAGTGGCCGAGATCGCCGGGCGCCGAAGCCGCACCGGCCGTGAACCGCTTGACCTTGTTGACGAGGCCCTTCTTCTTCTCCGTGGGTGGCAGCGCCGACGCCACCGCCGCCAGTGCCGGCATCACGGCTTCGCCGAATCCGCCAAGCCTGGCCGCCAGCGCCTGCGCTTCGGCGCCGGCCACGACCGGACGCCCGGAGGCGAGCATATTGGTGAGCTT